>VGSX01000207.1 GCA_016874895.1 Deltaproteobacteria bacterium | reverse complement strand
TATGTTGCCGACCCTCCATTGAGCATGCGGGGGTTGTGAAAGACTTGAGCCGGATGAGGGGAAACTCTCACGTCCGGTTCTTAGGGGAGGGGGTCTCAGCAATGAGACCTCCTTACCCGACCGCAAGTTTTTTCCGCGGGAGGCCCTGGAAGAGTTGGCCCTGTCCATCAAGGAGCAGGGCCTGATCGAACCCCTGGTGGCGGTGGCCCGGGGAGAGAAGTTCATGCTCATCGCCGGGGAGCGTCGCTGGCGGGCCTGCCAGATGGCCGGGCTGACCAAGGTGCCGGTGCGCATCATCAAGGCCGATGAGCGGCAGATCACCGAAATGGCCTTGGTGGAGAACCTCCAGCGCCAGGACCTGACCCCCCTGGAAGAGGCCCGTGCCTTTAAGGAGATGCTGGATAAAGGCTATTCAAGAGAAGAGCTGGCCCGGAAACTGGGCTTCAAGCAGGTGTGGCGGGTGGACGAGCGCCTGTCCCTGTTGAACCTGGCCCCCAAGTACCAGGAGGCCATGACCCTGGGGCTGATCTCCCCCTCCCAGGCCTTCGAGATCAGCCGCCTCAAGGACCCCGGGGACCAGGAGGTGGTGTTCCGCAAGGTCAGGGCCGGGGATTTGCCCAGCTACAACCACCTGAGGCGTTTCGTCAACGTCATGGTGGAGGCAAAGAAGGACCGGGCCTTGTTTGCCTTGCCCAAAAAGCAGGATCTGGAGGTGGTGGCCCGCTGGGAGAAGGCCCTCGACGCGGTAACCGCGCTGATCGTCAAATCCTTTTTCCCGGAAGACTGCCGGGTGCTGGCCCGGGTAATCCAGGGCAACGCCCAGGTGAACCTCATGAAGATCGACCTCATCATCAAGCATCTGAACCTGGTGAAGAAGGCCATGCTGGAGAACGCCAGCCGCCAGGAGGTGGTGAGGATCAACGGGAGTGAGGCAGAATCCGGAGTTAGCCCCGCACCTGCCTAGATGCAGCCGGCCGGTACTGCAACCGCCGCGGCGGGTGATCTGTGAGGGTCCCCGCCTTTCCTTTTTATAAAAAATACTAGCCGCGGCATGCGGCGTCAAAAATTTCCCTAAAGAGGAGAAAAGCAATGCAGGTTCATATCGAACAGGAAGTTTTGATGAAGGGAGTCAACCACACTTTGGGAGTGGTGGACAAAAAGGGGACTCTCCCCATTCTCAGCCATTGCCTCATCCAGACCAACGGCAGCGGCCTGATCGTCTCGGCCACCGACCTGGAAACGAGCTTCCGGGGCTTTTACCCCGCGGAGGTGCTGGAACCCGGAACCTTCACCGTCCAGGCCCACGCCCTGCACAGCCTGGCCAAGGACCTCCCCAAGGGCCGGGTGGAAATCCGGGGCGACGACCGGCAGGTGAAGCTGGAGGTGGGCGAATCGCGCTACAAGTTCAACACCCTGCCCGCGGACCAGTACCCGCCCATTCCGGAGATCGGGGAAGAGGGCCTGGTGGAGGTGGAGGCCGGGCTGCTCCTGGAACTGATCGACAAGACCGTCTTCTCCGTGGGGGACGATCTGCAGTACCACCTCTCCGGCGTCTTCTGGGAGCGGGTGGAGCACGAGGGCGAAGCCTGGCTCCGGTTGGTGTCCACTGACGGCCACCGTCTGAGCCTGGCGGAGCGCCCCCTGCCAGAGGTGGAGCGGCTGGAACTGGGCGAAGGCGTCCTGGTGCCCGCCAAGGCCGTGCGGGAGATCAGGCGGTTTGTGGACGGCTATGGCCGGGAAGGTGGGGTCAGAGTCGGGGTCAGGAACAAGGCCCTCTGCCTCAAGGCGGGGGACAAGGAGCTGTCCGTCCGGCTCCTGGACAAGAAGTTCCCGGAGTACCGGCGGATCATCCCGGAGGAATTCCGGCATACCTTCACCTTCAACCGCCAAGAGCTGGCCGCGGTCCTCAAGCGCATCTCCCTTCTGACCCAGGGGCCATTTCGGGGGGTGATCTTCACCTTTTCCGACGGCGCCGCGGAAATCGCCCACGAAAACCCCGAGGTGGGTGCGGGCCGGGAGACCGCGGCCATCCTGGAGACCGCCGGGGACCTGGCCGAACCCTTGCAGATCGGCTTCAACGCCCGCTACCTCCTGGAGCCGCTCCAGGTCATGAAAAGTGAGCAGGCGGTTCTGTCGGTCAACGACCCTGACCGGCCCTGCCGGATCATGGACCCCAACGATCCCCACTGTTACAGCCTGGTGATGCCCATGAGCATGTAGCGACAGGGGAAAGCGTTTTGAGGGGAGGCGAGGTCAAATCCGCCTCCCCTTTTCAATTTGATGGGACACATGGAAGAAGGCCTGCTTCGGCTTTTAAAGTGCGGGACCTCGAAAGAACGTGCCGGAGGCTGGCTCTCTGTTTCTGAGGTGCGGTTATGGGAAAAGTTGCCTGGTTTCTGGCTGGCTTCATCGCCGGCTGGCTGGTCTGCGGCTTCGCTACGCGGCGCACGTTGAATAAACCAAAGGATAAAACTTCTCAATCCTGAAGGAGGAAATTCTATGGCGGTCAAAGGCCTGACGCCCCAATTGGCAGAACGTGGAAAAATCAAGATCGGGGTCAAGGGGGAAATGACAACCTCCCAAGGGGGCAAGCAGTTCTCGCAGCCCCGCAAACTGGATCATTTCCAGATAACCACCCTGCAGCGGGACGCGGCCGGCCGTCTCCTGCCGGACACGGCCCTCATGGCCCGGCTCAAGCCCGAAGGCGGCAAGATCACCGAGATCCCGGTGAGGCTGCTTTATGATGACGTGGATTTAAACTTCCAGACCCGGTACGCCTGCTACCGGGGCAACCGCTGTTGGTGCTCCGGGGACGGGGAGGCCGCCCAGCGCCTGGCCGGCCAGAATGGCAAATACCAGGAGGTCCCCTGTTCGTGCGAGCGGATCGACCCCTATTACAACGGCCAGGACCGGTGCAAGATTCTCGGCACCCTCCAGGTGTTGATCGAGGGCACCGACCGCATTGGAGGAGTGCATAAGTTCCGCACCACCTCCTGGAACACCGTGAATGCTATCCTGTCTTCTCTGGCCCTGGTCAAGACCATAACCGGCGGCCCGCTGGCCGGCATTCCCCTGTGGATGGTGCTGTCCCCCAAGACCGTCACTGTGCCCACGTCCGGTCAGGTGCGCCGCATCGGCGTCAGATAGGAGTGTGATGTAACTCACCAGGATTGCGGAATAATCCTGTACGCACCCAACTTATCCCTGCTCGCGAGAGCTTGAATCCCGAAAGGAAGGGGGGAGTATAGCATGTTGGGAAAAGGCATCAGAGGAAGTAACTACCACAGACCGATGATGTCAGCGTAAATCGTGCATGGTCAAGGCTATACTGCTTGAATCCTAGTCCTCATGGCTCCAGTGCGTAGCGCTGGCGAAAGGTAGTTGAAACGCCAGTTCAGACAGTATGGTGACGATTTTGGCCCATCACCATATTCCGTCTGTCTGACATGCCTTCGATCAGAAGGATTAAAGGGACGAACGGGAGGCCTAAACACGATGCAACTTTGATCTGACGTAAATGCGGGATCGCCTAAGCAGACAATGAGTTTCACACTCAGGTCTGTATGGCGACGGAGTCTTCATAGTACCCAAAGTGGCCCTGTAATGGGGTCTGCAGATCTCGCTATTGTCGAGATACGGATATGGCTATAAGCACGATGGTAACATCGGCGAAGGGCCTTCTATCCGGGGGAAGGAAGACAGGTTGCTCATTGCATATCAATACTCTGAAAGGAGGACGTGCTGATGCTGTCCGATACGACGAATAGGAGATTGAATGCACTTGGAAAGATATCTGAACAGGGAAAACGGATTAACGGGCTCTTTCGCCTCATGGAGAACCTGTCCTTGTGGGAACAGGCCTATGTCAACATTTACTCCAACAAAGGTGCTATGACCAAAGGAGTAGATGGTTCCACTCTGGACGGTTTCTCTAATGAGCGGGCAGGCAACATTATCAAGCTGCTCAAAGGAGGTCGTTACCGCTTCAAACCCTCAAGGCGTATCTATATTCCCAAAGCAAACGGTAAGATGCGTCCCCTTGGTATCCCTTCCGCAGACGACAAGCTCGTTCAAGAGGTGATGCGAATCATCTTGGAGAAAATCTATGAGCCGATCTTTTCTCAAAGCTCTCATGGATTTCGGCCAGGAAGATCATGTCATACAGCACTGGATTTTATAAAGCGGTGCTGGACGGGTGTCAAGTGGATCATTGACATGGACATCCAGGGCTTCTTCGACAACATCGATCATGAAATCCTGATCAAGTTGCTGATGAAGCGCATTGATGACCGGCGATTCATTGGCCTTATCAAGACCATGCTGAAAGCCGGCTATCTGGAGGACTGGAAGTACCATGGCACGTATAGCGGAACTCCCCAGGGAGGAATTATCTCTCCTATCCTGGCTAATATCTACCTGCACGAACTTGATGAGTTCATGGAACACCTGATCTCTAAGTTCAATAGAGGTAAAAGGCGCCAGGATAATCCGGAGTATCAGCATTATACTTACATGATCCGCAAGCTGCGCAAGAAATATGAAAGCCTCAAGAAAGATGAGGCTGAAGGGCAACTGGCGGCCATAAGGAAAGCGATCCGAAGCTATGACAAAATCCGCAAGGAGCTTCCGGCGTTCAATCCGTATGATCCGAACTACCGAAGACTTACCTATTGTCGTTATGCCGACGACTTCCTAATTGGGGTCATTGGCTCAAAGGAGGACAGCAGGAAAGTGATGGATGCAGTCCGAGACTTCATCCGCACAGAACTAAACCTGTCTATCTCCGAGGAAAAGTCTGGTATTCGCCACTCTAAGGAGAAGACGCGGTTCCTGGGATACGATTTATCGATGTACTCGGGTGAGCGGATTGTAAAGACCACCCGCAGGGGCTGGCATACAACCGCCAGATCGTTGGCCGAGAAAATCGAACTTTCTATCCCGAAAGAGAAGCTGCTTAAGTTTTGCCACAGTAAGGGTTACGGGAATTATGACCGTTTCCAGATGGTGCATCGTCCAGAACTTCTCAATCTGAGCGACTCCGAAATAATCACCATTTACAATGCGGAACTTCGAGGTCTTGCAAATTACTATGTCTTGGCGGCAGGTGCCAAGAGTGCTCTGGGAAAGCTCCAGGGAATATGGCGTGGAAGCTTCCTTAAGACCTTGGCTAACAAACACCGGTCCTCAGTGACAAAAATTGCAAGAAGGCTGAAATGTTCCCCAGGTGATTATCGGGTTACCGAGGTTCGCAATGGGAAAATACGCACTGTCAGGCTCTTCCGGCTTAAGGACCTGCAAGGCTACCCTAAGCGGTACTCCACAGTCGATTCGACCCCCAACACTACCCAGTATCGAATCGTCTACTCCGAGCTGGCCCGAAGGATTAGGGCGCAGCAGTGTGAGTATTGTGGGCGAAGCGGCGGGCACCTTGAGGTTCATCTGATTAGTCGGCTCAAGAGCGTGCAGGATGGTTCAGAAGCGTGGCAGCGGTTAATGTATGAAAGGCAGAGGAAAACCTTGATTCTCTGCCTCGATTGCCATCAACAGTTGCATCGAGGAACACTTCCCAATCGGAAGCTTTCCTGGCAAGAGTAACCGGAGAGCCGTATGCAGCGAAAGTTGCACGTACGGTTCGGAGGGGGGCTGACAGTCGATCCTGAGCAATCAGGAGGACTTGCTGCCTACCCTACAATATGGTGGTATTTGTGGTTTCCCTGGAGTACCGGGGGCCGGAGTCGCAGTTGGCGGAATTGGGCTACGAGATTGCCCGGAAGCGCCTGGAGCACCGGGTCAAGATGGAACAGATCGAGGCCGAGGCCCGGCGCATGCTGGTGCCGCCCCACGCCGAACCCATGGAGGAACAGGCGGAGACGGTGGCGGAGTTCTTCCCGGACGGGGCCGTTGAGGAGGAGCAAGCGGGTCCCGAAGGGGAGGGTGGCGTTGAAACTCCTTCGCCGGAACCCGGAGTTGGCGAAGTCCCCGGATCGGTCACCGAAGCGGAGCAGGTTGAGGAGGCCTCCCCCACTTCTCCCCCGGAGCAGAACCCGGGGAAGCAGAAGGAAGCCGGGCTGTTCTGAGGGGTATTTCAGCCTTACCAAAACCCTTGCCTTCCCCGAAATCGGCCCTCCTGGGGCCTCTCAGGGGGCCGTTTTTCGGAGGAGGCACCCAACTATCACAGGAGGATACATGAACAAGCGCCAATACTCGTATTCCCGGCTGGATTTATACGACCGGTGCCCCCATGCCTACAAGACCGTCTACCTGGACGGCATCCCCCGGGCCAGGAATGAAGCCCGGGAAAGGGGGCAGATTCTGCATGGCATGGTGGCGGATTACCTGAACCGGCTGATCACTCTGGGCCTTGCCACCGACTGGGACTGGGCCCGGACAGCCGCCCCCCAAGGAGCCATGGACGATGTTGCTGAAATCTGGGAACGCTTCTATGAAGGCTTCGTTCTGCCTTCCGGTCTGGAAGCTCCCGGAGTTGAGCGCCG
>VGSX01000206.1 GCA_016874895.1 Deltaproteobacteria bacterium | reverse complement strand
AAACCTCGCTATATTCAAACCATGCCTGTTCGTAGTTCCCGATGGTAGCATATCGCAACTCTTCCGGGTTGCTGCCACTGTAGCCCGATAGCGTTACTGACCAGAAGTTATCGTGGAAGAGATATTTGATATCTTTTTCCCACATTACCCGCGGAAAAATATCGCCGGGTTGACCATCGGTTGACCTGATACCTGTTGCATCTTTTCCAAAAAGAAACTCTAACCAGTTGCCCTGAGCAAATCTGGCCCGGTGGTTGGTATAACCCGACATCGGCCAGGGCCAACGATTAGCCGAGGTAGTTGGACTCGCTGTATGGATAAAAGCCCCGCCAGATTCATCGTCCAAATTTGATATGCCTAACACATCAGTCCAATAATTCTGCAGTGTTGTTAGGTCTGCTTGGGAAAACTGCGTTCCGCTGGCGTAATCATCCCCCGCTAGTTGAAATCTGCAATAGCGAATGACATTGAGACCGGCCCGGCGGAGCTGTTGAGTAGTATTGCCGGACCAATACCTCGACCCATCCTCCCCCAGGATCATTCGCCACCGCCTGGTATCCCTTATCGGCGAAGGGCTAAAGTAAGCGCCGTTGAGGTAATTTTCCCCCCGATAAATCATGCTTATCTCCTTATGCTAAAATTTTTATCTGAGCATAAAAAATCGGGGCAAATTTAGCCAGAGCACGTGGAACAATCGTCACACTCCTGTAGGGCAGAAAAATTTCAAGGTTAATGCAACGGTAACATCTCCTTTTGAGCCAATTCGCCCCTAATAAAATAAGCAGGTCAGATAGGACCAAATCGATTTTTAAAAAATTGCGGTGACTTTGAGGAGGAGCGCCGCATGTTTGTCAGCATAAAAGGCAAAGAGCCTAACCGTTATTTGCAGATCGTCGAAAATCACCGCGAGGGTAAACGTACCGTGCAGCGCGTCCTGGCCACCCTGGGGCGGGTCGATCAACTGACCGCCCATGGTGAAGTAGATATCCTGCTGAAATCCTTATCTGCCTGAATCCTCTGGAAGCGGCCAAAGATGCGGCCGATCGTCAGGCCATCCTCAAGACCCTCACAGATAGGCTCACACAGGGGGCCAAGGGTATCATCGGCCCCCGGGGCTATCGTCGGTTCCTGAAAATCGAGAAGGGCGCCGCACATCTGGATCCCGCCACAATCGAGGCGGAAGCCTGTTTTGACGGCAAATACGTGCTCTGCACCAATACTACCCTGCCAGCTGCAGAAGTTGCCCGGCAATACCAACGATTGCATCTGGTAGAGCAGTTTTTCCGAGCCACCAAATCTCTGCTGGATACGCGGCTAATCTGCCATCAGTGCGATGCGACTATTCGGGGACATGTCTTCTGTTCGTTTCTGGCCTTGGTGTTACTCGACGAACTGCAGCGCCGACTCCGGTCCCGGGGCTGGGAACTCTCCTGGTCCGATATCCGCCAGAATATTCTGGCCCTGGCAGAAGTCGAGGTCCGACAGGATGATCAGTGGTGCTACCTGCGAACAGCCCTTCAGGGGTGTGCCGGCAAGGTCCTTCATGCTGTGGGCGCCAGCCCCCAGGATATCATGCGGCAGTTTCTAATGGATGTTGATTTTTTCAATCCTCTTTTCCCTACCTGCTGCTTCCCTCAAACTTTACAAAAAGTTCTGCCTTCGCGAAATTTTTCACTTATGATTTCTGCAAAAAGAGATTGCTTTGATGGCATTGCCTCGTATATGGTTAAAATATTGTAGTAAGGATAGCAGGAGGCTGACAGGCTTGGCAGCCCTTTTGCCAGCAGGGAGGGAGAATTCATGGCATTATCCAGGCTGTCCAAGATGGTGCTTTATCTTGTCGGATTCGGGGGGCTGGCCGCTGTCCTGGGGCTGTTTCTGGCCTTTGGACCGCCCCAGCTTTTTGCCAAAACCTCCACCCCGGAATTCTGCGGCAGTTGCCATGTCCTGGAGCCACAGTACGAAGCCTGGTTCCATGCCGGGGCGCACCGCCGCATCGCCTGCGTTGACTGCCACCTGCCCAACGACACCTTTCCTCGCCACCTGCTCTGGAAAACTGTGGACGGGGTGCATGACGTCATCCGGTTCAACACTGGCCAGGTGAGCGAGGCTATCAAACTTTCCGACCGCGGCGCCGGCGTGGTCCAGGAAAACTGCCTGCGCTGCCACGCCACAACCATGTTTCGGGTCAATGAAGACCGGAACTGCTGGTCGTGCCACCGGCGCCTGTCCCATCGGCTGAGCGGGGCCATGGAAACCCGGTCGCCATAACCATTTTTAATTGCAGACGAGGGTGATTATGAAACGGAAGAACGTCCTTGCTGTTTGTGTGGTTCTGAGCTGGTTGGGGGTATTGGCCTTCCTGGCGGCCTGCTCCCCACCCCCCAAGGCCGAACCGGTGAGGACCGCCACCATCCCCGATGACACTTTTGATCCGGCGGTCTGGGGGAAAGTCTTTCCCTTGAATTACGACTCCTACATGAAGACCAAAGACCCTAAGCCTCCGTTGAGCAGGTATAAAAAGGGGTGGGATACTGATCTGGTGATGTACGATAAGCTCAGCCAGTTTCCTTACATGGCCCTGCTGTTCAACGGTTGGGGCTTCGGGGTCGAATACAACGAGCCCCGGGGCCATTATTATATGGTCATCGACCAGTTGGAGATCGATCCTTCCCGCCTCAAGGCCGGGGGCGCCTGCCTGACCTGCAAATCGCCCTATGCCCCCAAATTAATGGAGGAATTGGGGCCGAAGTACTACTCCGAGCCGTACATGGAGATCCACGCCCAGATTCCTCCCGAGGGACGGGAGTTGGGGGCGGCCTGCATTAACTGCCATGACAACCGGGATATGTCCCTGCGGATCCACCAGCCGCCGCTGCGGCGGGCCCTGGCGGATATGGGGGCCGATCTCAACCGGCAGGGGCGCCAGGAGATGCGGAGTCTGGTCTGCGCCCAGTGCCACGTCACCTATATTATTCCCAAAGACGCCCAGAATAAATCCATCGACGTCTTCTTCCCCTGGCAGGGCAGTAAGGTAGGGGACATCTCCATGGAAAATATTATCCAAGTCCTGCGGAGCGACCCGGGCTACCTGGAATGGAAGCAGAACGTCACCGGCTACAAATTCGGTTTTATCCGCCACCCGGAGTATGAGCTTTATTCCCGCAACAGCACTCACTGGAACGCCAATGTCTCCTGCGCCGACTGTCATATGCCCTACACCCGGGTGGGGGCCAACAAGATTTCCAACCACAATGTCACCAGCCCCCTGAAAGACGGCATGCGGGCCTGCCAGCAGTGCCATACCGAATCCCCGGACTGGCTCAGGAACCAGGTATTTGCCATCCAGGACCGTACCGTCTCCCTGATGCTGCGTTCCGGCTATGCCTGCGCCACCACCGCCAAACTCATCGAGATGGCACATAAGGCCCAGGCCGCGGGCAAGACCATCGACCTGGAGCTGTATAATCGAGCCAAGGATCTTTATATCGAGGCCTTTTACCGGGTGATCTATGCCGGCGCGGAAAACTCCGTGGGATTCCATAATCCCACCGAAATCGCCCGCATCATGGCCGATGCCATCGCCATGGCCGGCATGGCCGACGGCCTCTTGCGCCAGGCCCTGACCGCCGCCGGGGTCAGCGTTCCCCGGGAGGTCAATCTGGAACTGGCCAAATATCTCAACAACCGCGGCACCAAGCCCCTAAATTTCGAGCCTCACAAAGAGTTCCCGGATCCCTTCGGCATCCAGGAAAGGCTGATCCCGAGAGCAGCCAAGGGCATCCAGACAACGGTAAAGGGGGAACCCGGACAAACTCCGACGCCAGCGACCGCCGAGGAAAAGAAATGAAAACAATTCCATGGGTTATATGCTGCCTGATCTGCATCTTTTTCCCAGGGACCGTCCAGGCTCAGGAAATATCCGGGGGCCTGCGGCAAGGGCAGGCGGTGTATGAGGCCCATTGCGCCTCCTGCCACCGCATCACCGGCGCCGGTCTCCCCAACGTCTTCCCCTCCCTGCAGGATAATGCCTTTGTGGCGGGAGACCCGGTTCCCCTGATCCGGCTCATTTTAGAGGGGCGCAAAGCCAGGGTCGGGTATATGCCAGCCTGGAAAAATAATTTGACAGATGAGCAGATCGCCGCGGTGCTCACCTTTATCCGCCAGACCTGGGGAAACCAGGCGGCCGAGATCACCCCGGAACAGGTGGCCAGGGGCCGAAAAGAGTAATCCGGTTTTCGATCCCCGGTCAAATGCTTCCTTTTTTAAAAAAAACGGGCCGGAGGGGAGTTATTCCTCTCTGGCCCAGGTGTTTTGCATGGATAGCTGGTAGCCTACTTCTTATCCAACTGCTGGATTAACTCGACCTCCTGCTGACCCAGGGTACGGAAACGGTCCAGGATGGCCAAAAAGATCGGCGCAGCCTGGGGTAGACACAGTCCCTCAATGAGCCGGGTCTCATGCTCGGTGGCGAACTCCGCGCAATCCTTTACTGTTTTGGCTCCCTCCGCCATGACGAATTTTTTGAGATAATCGTTATTCGTCTGAATAAAATCGAACACTGACCGCAGCATGCCAGCCTGGCTGTCAAACAGGGAGTTGGTTTGAGAAACGGCCTTCTCGGAAAACAGGACGTTGTCTTTCACCTTCTTGCTGATGGGCTCGCCTAAACCCCCCAGCGTGGCCACGATCAGCTGGAGCCGGTTCAACAGTCCATGCTGGCTGGCCAGAAAGGCCTTGTCCCCAGCGCCCGCTTGGGCCATCTGCGTCTCCAGTTTTTTTATGGCAGCCTCGATCTCTTTTCCGGCTGCCTCTTGCAGGTTCTTGAACTGACCTAAACTGGCCAGGCTGTGACGGTTAAACGCATCCCTGGCGGAACCGATCATACCCACCAGTTTTTCCGCGATCGGACCGAATTCCACGGTTTTCTGCACTGGCATGGTCAACCTCCTTGCAATCCATGAACCCAAAGCACGAAAATCCTTCTCCTCTAAGCCTTAAGCAGGAGCTTTTTGCCTTCGGCGGGAGAATCAGAATTATCTATGACACTAATATGACTGATCCCCGAAGTGCGTAACTTTTTACTATCCTCTTGCTTTTGCTGAGAGCTTATTGCCGAAAGCTAAAAGCCTGCCTGTAACTTAATATAACCATAATTATTTAAACTTCCATAATTCTCAAGGTAGCAATTTAAACCAACTGATATTTTTCCCGGAGGCGGCGGGAGAGGGACCTGACCCAGCCATAGGCCTTGGCCACGGTTTTTTCCCGGTCCGGATTAATCAAACAGCAGGTGGCCGGACCCAGGAGGCTTTGAGCCAGGATCTGCTCCCGGGAAATCCCGGCTTCCCCCAGGGTGGCCCAGACCCCTTCCAAAACGGCTATCAAATGCTCCTCCGACTCCTGGTCAAAGGCCTCGAAACCCGTGGGCACCACCCCCCAGGCCAAAACGCTGCCCCGGTCCAGGAAACGCTTAATGTCCTTGCCATAGCAGCGGAACACCTCGGCGTTGGTATAGATATCCATGGACAGAATATCCAGATCCCGGTTCAGAAGAAATTGCCAGTCCGGGTTGCCGCACAGGTGGATGCCCCGGGGACGGTCGATCTGGGAAAAGAAGCGGTCCAGGTCCTCCCGGCCCATGGTGTCGGTGTACCCGGAGACGGAACTGAAAATAAACTGCAAGCCCGGTTCATCAATGAACATAAAGGCCCCGGGATGTTTGGTTTGCAGGTGCGCCAGTTGCGCCTGGGCCCGGCGGGCCATGAAATCCATTAATACTTCCCGGACCTGCTCGTTAAAAATCAGGGGCTTATCATTTTCATCCAGGATTTTCATGCCGAAGCTCACCGGACCTTCCAACTGCCCCCGGATGGCCGGATAAGAGCTTAGCTCCATCCCCAGGAAACGGTGATAGACCACAGAGTAAGTTTCGGAAATATCAAAATAGGTAAAATCCTCCCAGTGGCTCAGCAGTTCGGGCAGCTCTGCATAAAACTTGCCGGTGTCGAACCTGATGCTGTTGCTCTCGGGGAGCAGGATTATGCCGGGAAAATTTTCCGCAGCCTGGACATACATGTCTTCATAATAGCTGACATGAGGCAACTGCGGCCAGAAGGGGATGTCCAGGCTGAGGGCCAGATCCAGGGCCGCCTCGACGTCGTCGTGGGGCAGGATGGCCATGGCGGTGGTCAGGAGATTGCCGGGGATTAACTGGGGCATGGCTGGGTTATCCTCCCTGAGTCAGATTAATCCTATTTTATCATTATCAGGTCATCGGGGACAGGTCTTCGGCCACCGGATTCCGGTTTTAAGGGCACGATTAAGCTTGCGGCAAGAAATCATCGCATGAGATGTCAATTCAACAAGGCCATCTGACAAAATTACCCACGATCCGTGACGTTTCCTATGAAACCGAATCCGCCCCCTTCCACTGGCCCCTGACCACTGGCCACTGACCCCTGACCCCTGACCACTGACCCCTGACCACTGACCCCTGACCACTGACCCCTGACCAC
>VGSX01000205.1 GCA_016874895.1 Deltaproteobacteria bacterium | reverse complement strand
TAAAACAGGCTGCACGGGCCCAGCAGGATGACCAGGGCCGGCTCCGCCCCGGCCAGCCTGGCCGGCAGGCCCTCCTGCACCAACTGCACCAGCTGGTGGCAGGTGAAGGCCCGGGCCACCCACACCTGGGAGAGGACCTGCTCCGGCGAGAGACCCCGCTTCCGGCTTTCCCGGGCCAGCAGATACGGGTCAAAGCGGTTGGCTCCGTCCACCACGAACACCCGCAGCCCCCGGGCCACCCCCCAGGCCGCGGCCGCGGCGGTGAGGGGCCGCATGGATTCGCCGAAGGTGAGGAGGCCTGAAAGAGTGGTCAGGGGCCAGGGGCCAGGGGTCAGTTCAGTGGTCAGGGGCCAGGGGCCAGGGGTCAGTTCAGTGGTCAGGGGCCAGGGGTCAGGGGTCAGTGAATGAGTCGCCATGCTCTCAGACCTTCTTACTCTTGGAGGCGGCTCTTCGATTACTCTTTTTGAGCGCAGCAATAAGTCCATTGAGAATTCGGCCTACTTCCATGGCAGTCTCCGACAGGGCAGACGTTTGCGCTTCCGAAAGATAGTTTAAATTTTTGGCAATCTGGATCTGGGTTTCAAGTTCTGCCAGAGACCCCCGGGCATGTCCCAAAAATTGCCGGAATTCACCTGTGGAGGCGCGGGCCTGACCCTCGGCAATATTGCTGGGAATCGCAACCGCTGCCCGCCGCATCTGGCTTACCAGACCGAACATTTCTTTCGAGGGAAATCTCCTCGTAACTCGATAGATCTCAGTAACCAACAGCATCGCTTTCTGCCAGGCCACCAGGTCTCGGAACGACCGTATCGTCGTATCTTGCATCACACACTATCCCTTATTCACTGACCACTGACCACTGACCACTACAAAGACCGATACACTCCCACCACCTTGCCCAGAATCTGCACCAGTTCGGCGGCTTCCCCGGGGGAGAAGCGCAAGGGGGTAAAATCCGGATTGTCGCCCTTGAGGACCAGGCCGCCGGCTTCTTCATAGACCCGTTTGATGGTGGCCTCATCAAAGACCAGCACCGCGGCGATGTCCCCCCGGGCCACCCGGGGCTGCACCCGCACCATCACCAGGTCGCCGGGCAGGATGAGAGGCGCCATGCTGTCGCCAGTTACCCGCAGGAGAAAGACCTCCTCGCCCTGGACCCAGGACCGGGGCAGGGGCAGGGTGTCCTCCACCTGTTCGGTGGCCAGCAGGGGTTGGCCGGCGGCGATCTGCCCCAGGATGGGCACCTCCACCACCAGCTCCGGCTGGCGGCCGGTGAGGGCCAGGCCCCGGGAGCGGCCCGGCTCCCGGTGCAGGTAGCCCTTGCGTTTCAGGGCGCTGAGATGATCGTCCGCCGCCCGGGGCTGGATGCCGAAATGGGCCGCCACCTCCCGCACCGTGGGCGGATAGCCCTGCTGCTGAAAATATTCCTCCACAAAAGAAAGGACCGCCTGTTGTCTCGAGGTTAACGTCTTCATGGTTTTTAGATACTATACAAAAGAATAGTTGTCAAGTGATTAGTTATAAGCGGCGATAAGGTGACGAAGGAGGGACAAGAGGTCTCAATAAAGGCGTCCGGTTATCAGCAAGCAGCTTTCAGCCCAAATATGACTTGAGTCAATTTTGCGCTGACGCCGGGAATGATTCGGATTGTGCTGGCGAATAAATTTATTATTTTAGCTGACGGCTGAAAGCTGACCGCTGACCGCTAAATTTCCACCTGGCTGCCCAATTCCACCACCCGGCCTGGGGGGATGCCGAAGAAGGTGGAGACGTTCCAGGCGTTGCGGGACAGAAAGGCAAAGAGGGCCTTGCGCCAGCGGGCCATTCTGCTGGTGCCGGTGGTGAGCAGGGATTCCCGGCCCAGATAAAAGGAGGTGGCATAAATGTCGATATCCAGGCCGCGTTCGTTGGCCAGGTCGATGATGTCCGGCACTTTGGGTGTTTCCATAAATCCGTAGGAGGCTATGATGCGATAGAAACCATGACCCTTGTCGGTTATCTCGAGCCGGCGCTCCCGGGAGACATAGGGGGTATCGGTGGAGACCATGGACAGGATGAACACCCTCTCCGGCAGGGCATCGGTGTGTTTCAACAGGTGCAGGAGCACAATGGGGGTCCCGGCGGGGGACAGAGCCAGGAAAAAGGCGGTGCCCGGGGTGCGCACCAGCTTATAGGTGGTGATGTCGTACATCAGGACATCCAGGGGCACCTGGGCCTCTTCAAACCGTTTGCGCAGCGCGGCCCGGCCGTCCCGCCAGGTGACCATGACGGTGAACAGGGTGACCGCCACACTGACGGCAAACCAGCCGCCGTCAAAAAACTTCAACAGGTTGGAGCCGAAAAAGGAGAAGTCGAAAATAAAGAACAGACAGGCCAGAGGCAGGGCTTTCCAGATGGACCAGCCCCAGTTATAGCGGCAGATATAAAAATAAATCACCGTGCTGATGCACATGGTGCCGGTGACGGCGATACCGTAGGCGGCAGCCAGGTTGGTGGATTCCTTAAAGGTCAGGGCCAGCGCAAGACAGCCGAACATCATCATGGTGTTGATGGTGGGCATATAAATCTGCCCCTTGGTTTCCCCGGAGGTATGAACAATGCGCAACCGGGGGGCGTAGCCGATCTGGATGGCCTGCTGCATCAGGGAATACACCCCGGAAATCATGGCCTGGGAGGCAATCACCGTAGCGGACGTGGCCAGGGCCACCATGGGATACAACATCAACCGGGGTACCAATCCGTAAAAAGGATTGGCCGCCGCGTCGGGGGCTTCCAGCAGCAGGGCCGTCTGGCCCAGATAGTTGAGCAGGAGGGCCGGAAAGACCAGGGCCAGCCAGGAAAACCGGATGGGACCCCGCCCGAAATGACCCATGTCGGCATACAAGGCCTCGCAGCCGGTGATGCAGAGTACCACGGAACCCAGCACCCAGATGCCATGCAGGCCGTTGGCGGCAAAAAAGCTTATGCCATGACGCGGGTCGAAGGATCCCAGTATCTCCGGGGTCCGGATAATCTGCCCCACTCCTAAAATAGCCAGGGCCATGAACCAAAGGATCATCACCGGGCCGAAAATCTTGCCGATGCGGGCCGTTCCCTGGCTTTGCACCAGAAACAGGCCCATAAGAACACCGCAGGCCAGCGGCAGCACAAAGGGATCGGCTGCGTCGGTGGCCACATGCAGGCCTTCCATGGCCGAAAGCACGGAAATAACCGGGGTTATCAGACCTTCGCCGCAGAGCAGGGCCGCGCCGAAGATGGCCAGCAGCACCAGCCGGTTCACCACCTTGGGGGGGACGCGCTCCCGGCCTTGGCTCAAAAACAGGGCCGCCAGGGCGTAAATGCCCCCCTCCCCGTGGTTGTCGGCCCGCAGAATGAACATGATGTATTTGAACGTCACCACCATGGTCAGGGACCAAAAAATCAGGGACATGACCCCGAGAATGTTATCATGGCTGATGGTCATGGCGTGGGGGCCGTGGAAGCATTCCTTGACGGTGTAAAGCGGGCTGGTGCCGATGTCGCCATACACCACTCCCAAGGCTCCTAAAGAGAGGATGAGTTTCTTTTTAATATTTGTGTTGTTATGGTGGCCGCCCGAGCCGGACGGCAAGGCGTCTGGCTCGGATTCGGACGGATGCGCCGCACCCGGAGTGGAAGACGAACTCATGCATTCCCTCCAAACAATGTATCCGGGAGGTCAGGCCTCCGGGCACATGGTCCGGAAGGTCGCTCCCCATCGACGCCTCCGAGGTTAGCTGCAGGGCTCGGACCGATGAGGTTGTCCTACGCCTGACGGCGATGCGCCCCTGAAACTCGGGTCCCCCGTTCCCACCGCCGGCGGCGGGACTAGGCATAATGAAAAATTTACTCTTTTTTGGCGAGTTCGGCAAGTTTAAGAAACCATAATATTTTCCCTCTGCCGTAATCTTTTGGCAACGGCTTGGCATGCTTTGTTTTCCCAGTCTTTTACTGCAGAGCCATCCCCTAGCCGTGTTGCCTGGCCAAGAATGTCCTGCAATGCTTCATTTTAGCCAACCTTAGGCGGGCAAGGCCGGTAATTGATGTCGAATTGATATCTCGGAAACAACTTCGGCAGACGCATCAGGTTATACACCATAACGCCGATGGCCAGGCGGTCCAGCCACTGGGACATGGGCCAGCCGAATTGCACCATCACCAAACGATCCGGCAATTCGTATTCCACCACCTTTAAGATGGCCACTATTCGGTTGTAGAGGCTTGTCTGGCGCCGCGGAAAGCGGAAATGGTTGACCGCCATTTTTTTGGGGATGCCCTCCCGAGGAGTAAAAAAGGTTATAAATACTTCATTATCTCTGGCCTGGGCCACGGCCTGCTCCCAGGGACGACGAAAAATCAGCCGGATAGTGGGGGCGTCGGACTGGGCCAGATAGAGGATCATTGCCATCTCACTGTCAGATTGGGCGATCTCTCTTATTTCCGGGGCCCGTTTCTGGGCCACCAGCAGACCCGCCGCCAAAACCGCGCCGGTAATGGCCGCCCACATGATAGTGCCGTGCCACTTCAGGCCGGCCAAAAAGATAAAACAGCTCACGAAAATGACCCACATGACCAGGGTCACCAGGCGGCTGGTGAAAAACTGGATCTCCACCGTTCCCTTGAAATAGCGATAGATAAGCAATGATCCCATATTGATGCAGAAACTGGCGATGAGACCGATGGCGTACATATCGGCCAGAATGGCCTGGCTCCCGGCCGTAATCAGGATGATTACCGAGAAAAAGGAGGCGTTAAGGAGGTGGATATGGTAGAGGGACTGCCGCTTGTTGGTGGCGATGAGCCACTGGAAACCGTAGCGGTGAGCCACCCGTTCCATGAGTTCGCTGGAGGCCACAAAAGCGGTGTTGACCGCCATCACCAGAGTAAAGCTGGCCAGGGCCGCCACCATCACCCCGAAGGGAACACCGTTGATCATGGTGGCGTAAAAGGTTATCAGGTCCCCTTCATGCTCCCCAAAATCAATAGGGGCGGACAGGGCCAGGGCGGCCACCACCGGGGTGACGATACCCACCGTAAGGGCCAGAAACCAGTAGGCCTTGCTGATCTCCCGCCAACTGCGCACCAGTCCCGCGGTCTGAAGCACCGACTCCACTCCCGAATAAGCCAAGATGCAACTGGCCACGGAGGCAATGAACAGGTTGTAGCCGCCGAACCAGGAGTCCCCGGCATGCAGGCGTTCATTGGCCAATACCGCCGCCTCCTGGAGGCGGGCCAGGGCCGGGGCATCCAGGGCCAGCACCCCGGAAGCGATGAGGTTAAGGAAGACAAAGGTCGCGGCAATGAAAATGGCAAAGACAAACCGGGCATTCTCTTTGATGCCCAGAATGTTCAACCCCGCCACGGCCCAGATAATGCCCAGCACCAGCCCCATTTTGACACCATGAGAGGCCGCCAGGAAGGAGGAAATGTTTTCGATGGCGCTGACCGCTGAAATACAGGCGGTGAGAATATAGTCCACCATGATGGAGGAGACCGCAATAAAGGAGACGGTGGGACCTAAGACCAGGTAGGAAAAGGAGTAAACTCCCCCGCCGATGAGGCCGTGGTGCTCCAGAATGCCGGCGATCTCCACCAGCCGAGTGGTCATGTAATGGATGAAAACGGCGGTGAAGGCAATAAAAATAATGGCGCTGGGCCCGATGAAGCGGTAGGCCTCGGCGGGGGCGTAAAACACCGAGGTCAGTTCATCCATCAGGGTGATAATGGCTATGGAGAAAAAAGTCAGCCACCAGCGGCCATTCTTAAAGTAGGACAGGAGTTCGGACCGGCGCATTAGGTAGCCGAAAAGTCCCAGTAGCCCCAGGTTTAAAACAACCAGGGTGACAGCCTTGGCGCTCATATGTTTCCTCTAAAAATGTTAACCAACCCTATAAGTTAAGGATTAAAGGCTTCCGGCCCGCAGTCCGCCGGCCTTCCGGGCAGAACTTTAGGCGTACTCAGGCCTGGCAGTCACTCGGACTGAGGGCGCACCTCTCTCCGATGGCCGGAATACGTCACGGTACTCCGATCACTGTCAAGCTGATTATTTGGGGGGTCAAGAGGAAGGAAAAAGGAAGGTCGCTCGTAAGGCGAAGGTCTGTTCCTGGCTCTTGCCCTTCCAAACGCCTACGAGGTTAGCTGTCGGGCTCGGGCTTGGAAGTGCCCTATCCTAAAAAAGGAATACGCCCCAAAAACTCGGGTCCCCCGCATCCATGTACCTGCATGGATTTCGGCTGCAATACTAATTTTACTATAAACCAGACCAAGGCTTTGTCAAGCGGTTTGTTTAACCATAATACGCCGCCTGTTCCCCGGGGGCGAACTGGTAACTCAGATTCTCCCCCGGCCTCTTGCCAGGCAAGTCCCGGACCAGGGGCGGCGGGCAGCAATCCAGATCCCGCCAGACGTTCAACTGGGTAAATAACTCCTCGGTATGCCGCCCTTCGGGACTGCACCACTCCAGGCGCCAGACCAGGTCGGCCAGACTGCGGGAGGTAATGGCCGTCTCGG
>VGSX01000204.1 GCA_016874895.1 Deltaproteobacteria bacterium | reverse complement strand
GGGCAAATGATTCTTGTCATACAATTTTTGACAGACAAATCATACCCTATGTGATTTTTCGACTTCCCAGGTTCTGTTACCTTTGCTAAAATCAACGCGTCCGTGGAAAAATCGGCAACCATCCCCTGCCCTTGGCCAGCAAGGGCAGTAGGAGATACTATTACACAGTGGAGTCGCCTATGAAGACAGTGGCCCAAAAGATCCAGGAATTACAGGAGAAAGAAGCCCACATCAAGGCCATGGGGGGTCCGAAGGCTGTTGCCAAACAGCATGAGACCGGCAAGCTCACGGCCCGGGAACGCCTGGATTATTTTTTCGACCCGGGGACCTTTCGGGAAACCGATATCTTTGTCAAACACCGGTGCGTCAATTTCGGCATGGAAAAGCTGGAGATTCCGGCGGACGGGGTGATCACCGGCTTCGGCATGGTGAACGGCCGTCCGGTGGCCGCCTTTGCCCAGGATTTCACCTCCCGGGCCGGTTCCCTGGGGGAGATGCACTCCAAGAAGATCACCAAGGTCATGGATCTGGCCCTTAAAGCCGGGATACCTTTCGTGGGGCTGAACGACTCCGGCGGGGCCCGGATTCAGGAAGGCGTGGACAGCCTCTCGGCCTACGGCCAGATTTTCTATCGCAACGCCATTTCCTCCGGGGTCATCCCCCAGGTCTCGGCCATCATGGGGCCCACCGCCGGGGGCGCGGTGTACTCTCCGGCCATGACCGATTTCATTTTCATGGTGAAGAACACCTCGTATATGTTCATCACCGGCCCGGACGTGATCAAAAGCGTCACCGGCGAAGTGATCACCTTCGAGGATCTGGGCGGCTGCATGACCCACAACACCAAAAGCGGGGTGGCCCATTTCGCCTGTGAAAACGACCAGGACTGCCTGGACCAGATCAAGCGGCTGCTGAGCTTTCTACCCAGCAACAACATGGAAGACCCTCCCCGGGTGCCCTGTGCGGACCCGAGTAATCGGGAAGACCCGGCCCTGGATGCCCTGGTGCCCGACAGTCCCACGGCTTCCTATGATATGCATGACCTGATCCGGTCGCTGGTGGACAACGGCGACTTCTTCGAACCGCACCATTATTACGCCCAGAATATCATCGTGGGCTTCGCCCGCCTCAATGGCCGCAGCATCGGCATCATCGCCAACCAGCCCCGGGTGCTGGCCGGTTGCCTGGACGTGGACGCGGCGGATAAGGCCACCCGGTTCATCCGGTTCTGCGACGCCTTTAACATCCCCCTCCTGACCATCGCCGACGTTCCCGGCTACCTGCCGGGCAGCGACCAGGAGTGGCACGGCATCATCCGGCACGGGGCAAAACTCCTGTGGTGTTATTCCGAAGCCACGGTGCCCAAAATCACCCTGATCACCCGGAAAGACTACGGCGGCAGCTATCTGGCCATGTGCTCCCAGGACCTGGGCGCGGATATGGTCATTGCCTGGCCCACCGCCGAGATCGCCGTCATGGGGGCCGAAGGCGCGGCCAATGTCATCTTCCGCAAAGAGATCAAAGAGGCGGACGATCCCAAGGCCAAGTCCAAGGAGATTATCGAGAATTACCAGAATCTCCTTTACAATCCTTATATAGCCGCGTCCCGGGGGTTCGTGGATCAGGTCATCATCCCCCGCCAGACCCGGCCCCGGCTCATCGAGGCCCTGGAAATCCTGTCCACCAAGCGCCAGACCCTGCCTCCCAAAAAACACGGGAATATCCCGGTTTAAGGGGCAGGCAGTATTCCGGAAGCAGGTGCCCCTGCTTCAGGCTCAGCGTCCACGAGGAGAATATTTATGAGCCCCATCAAACCCCAGATCCTGGCGGCCATCAGCGGCGCCATACAATCGTTTTTGGCCGATGAAGAGGCTGCCGCCAGCCAGCAACAGGCCCTGGCTCTGGCGGCCCCGGCGCCCGGACCGCCGGTGAACCTCTGGGCCTTGTCCGGCCGGCAGGAAGCCATGCAATTACGCCATTTGATGCAGCGCCGCAGCTTTAAATAAAACAGTTACGGCCGAGCGTTCGGTTTTTTAACCTGAAAACTATTAATCGAGAATAGGAGTCATATATGGCTGGGAAAAACCCCATCAAATTTACGGACACCACCTTCAGGGACGGCCATCAATCCCTCTTGGCCACCCGGATGCGCTCAGAGGACATCTTCCCCTTCATGGAACGCATGGATGAGATGGGCTACTTTGCCCTGGAAGTGTGGGGCGGCGCCACCTTCGACACCACCCACCGGTTTCTGGGTGACGATCCCTGGGAACGGATCCGCACCATCAAGGGCATCCTGAAAAAAACTCCCACCATGATGCTGTTGCGGGGCCAGAACCTGGTGGGCTATCGCAACTACGCCGATGATCTCACCTACCGTTTCGTACGCTACACCGCTGAAGCCGGGGTGGATATCTTCCGGGTCTTTGACGCCCTTAATGACATGCGCAACTGGGAAGTGGCCGTCAAGGCCCTGATGGATGCCAAGAAAGAGGGTCTCATGGCCCACTTCCAGGCCGCGGTGTGCTACTCCCTGACCCAGCGGCGCATGGGCGGGCCCATCTTTAACCTGGAATACTACATCGATTTCGCCAAAAAGTGCGAAGAGATGGGCGCGGATTCGGTGGTCCTGAAAGACATGGCCGGCATGTGCTCCCCCGAAGACGCCTACGCCATCATCAAGGGCATGAAAGAGACCATCAAGATTCCCGTGGAGTTCCATACCCACTACACCAGCGGCTCCGGCTCCATGAGCTACCTCATGGCCATTAAAGCCGGGGTGGACGTGGTGGACACCTGTCTGTCGCCCTTTGCCCTGCGCACCTCGCAGCCGGCCATCGAACCCCTGGTGGTGGCGGTGGAGGGCACCGACCGGGAAACTGACATGAACCTGGCCGAGCTCATCGATATCGGCTACGACCTGGAGAAGGTGGCGGTCAAGTATCGCGACCTGTTGGATACCAGCAAGATGGCCCAGATCGACACCGGGGTGCTCCTGCACCAGATCCCCGGCGGCATGTATTCCAACCTGGTGAACCAGCTCAAGGAACTCAACGCCCTGGACCGCATCCACGAGGTTATGGAAGAGCTGCCCAACACCCGCCGGGAACTGGGCTACCCGCCCCTGGTCACCCCCACCAGCCAGATCGTGGGCATCCAGGCGGTGATGAACGTGCTCTTCGGGCGCTATAAACAGGTGACTGCGGAAACCAAGGGCCTGGCCTTCGGCCTGTACGGCAAAACCCCTGCCCCCCTGGACCCGGAAGTGCAGAAAGCCATCCTCAAGGGCTACGAACGGGGCGAAGAACCCACCACCAAACGGCCCGGAGATATTCTGGAGCCGGAATGGGACAAGGCCGTGACCGATACCAAGGGCATCGCCAAAAATGACGGGGATATCCTCATCTATGCCCTGTATCCCACCACCGGCATGCGCTTCCTGAAATGGAAGTATGGTTTGGAACCCATCCCCGAAGAGGTCAAGGGCAAGACCCTGGAGCAGATAAAGCTGGAAGACGAAGTTAACCAGGCCATCAAGAAGAAAAACCTCTTTGCCCAAATTAAAGAATATCTGAACAACCTGGAAAAGTCGGCCCCGGAAAAGGGTCCGGGCCTGCGCACCTTCAACGTCTTCGTGGACAATCAGTACTTCGAGGTTGAAGTGGAATGCACCTCCGGCGCCCCGGTCATCACCGGCATCGCCCCCATGGCCGCGCCTCAACCCGCGGCCCCGGCCCCCCGGCCAGCCCCGGCGGCCAAACCCGCCCCCGCGGCCCCGGCCGCCGAGGCCTTGGGAGCCGGCGAGGTACCCCTGCGGGCCCCCATGCCGGGGATGGTCATCAGCTACAGCGTCAAGGAGGGGGACAAAGTGAATACCGGCGACCCGGTGTGCATCCTGGAAGCCATGAAGATGCAGAATTCCCTCACCGCCCCGGCGTCCGGCGTCGTCAAGAGCATCAACTTCGAGCCCGGGGCCAGCGTGGCCAAGGACGCCATTCTTCTGGTAATCAGCAAGTAACCGACATCCGGGAGGAGGGGCTTGAGATCTGGGCCCCTCCCCTATCGAAGCCGCAACTGCATCAGGCCCTTCGGCCTTGCCAATGATCGGACTTTTTCATCGCTACCCTAAAATGCCTTCTCTTTCTGACAGTTGTGGGTAAACATTTTTAGAATCAATAATTATATTTTTACATAATTAATTAAAATATCGTCGGGGGCAGTTTTACCCCGCAAATCTCAGGCTGTAGGGGCGGGGTTACCCCGCCCCTACAAATAGATCGCTTAACGCCACAAACTTTTCGGAGAGACATGGCCTCACTGCCTCACAACCTCAATCCCCGCCCCGGCGAGGATGACAAGACCAAAGAAGAGCTCCTTTGGGAACTGGCCGCGCTCCGGCGCCGCCTGGCGGAACTCGAGGCCCTGGACGATGAGCGCCGCCGCCTCAAGCAGACCCTGCGCAAAGCCTACGATGAACTGGAGCAGCTCATCGAGGAGCGCACCCTGGAGCTGGTGCGGGCGAATGAACAGTTGCGGCAGGAGATCGACGAGCGCAGACGGGCCGAGGAAGAGCTGCAGCGGCTGAAGGACTACCTGGAGAACGTCATCGACAATACCGTGGACGCCATCGGCATCGTGGACCGCCAGGGCCGCTTTATCCTGTGGAACCGGCGGGCTGCGGAAATCTACGGCTACCGCTTCGAGGAGCTGACGGGCAAGACCGCGGCCGAGTTGTACGCGGATCCCCAGGCCCTGGAGCGGATGCTCACCCGTTTGCGCCGGGAGGGCGTGGTGCGGGAATATGAAATCGCCATGAAGAAAAAGGACGGCAGCATCGTCCCCATGGACATCTCCATCAGCCTGCTCAAGGAGAACGGCCGCACCATCGGCAGTGTCTGCGTGGCCCGGGATCTTTCGGAGAGGAAGAAAAACGAGCTGGAGTTGAAGCGGGCCCGGGATGAATTAAGCCGTTATTCCCGGGATCTGGAGCGCCAGGTGCGGGAGCGGACCCGGGCCATCACCAGCATCCTGCGCTACACCCCGGCCGTGGTGTATCTCAAGGACCGCCACAGCCGCTATAAGCTGGTGAATCCCCGTTTCGAGGAGCTGCTGGGCTGCAAAAACGAAGAGATCCAGGGGAAAGCCGACCACGAGGTCTTCCCCCGGGAGCTGGTGGACCAGTTCTTCCGGCATGATCTCAGGGTGCTCCGGGAGGGTCAGCCCCTGCAGGTGGAGGAACAGATGCAGCTGCCGGACGGCCGGCACACCTATCTTTCCGTCAAGTTCCCCATTTACAACGAAGAAGGAGCCCCCGAGGGGTTGTGCGGCATTTCCACGGATATCACCGAACTGAAAAAGGCCCAGGAACGCCTGCGGCTCCTGTCCGGCAGCATCATGGCCGGCCAGGAGAAAGAACGGACGGCCATTGCCCGGGAGCTGCACGATGAGTTGGGCCAGATTCTCACCGCCCTGCGCATGGATGCGGTGTGGCTGGGCGAGCGCCTGCGGGGCCAGGATGCCCAGGCCGCCGGCCGGGCCCTGGCCATGTGCGACCTCATCGACAAGACCATCGACGAGGTGCGGGGGCTGGCCATCCGCCTGCGCCCCGGCATGCTGGACGACTTCGGCCTCATCGACGCCCTGGATTGGTATACCAAGGATTTTGCCAAACGCACCGGCATTACCTGCAAATTCAGTCGCAGCAACCTCATCGAGGTGGAGGACCTGGTGGCCACCGCGGCCTATCGCATCACCCAGGAGGCCCTCACCAATGTGGCCCGCCACTCTTTCGCCACCCAGGTAAAAATCTCCCTGGAAGTGCAGCATGATCTATTGACCCTCACCGTCCGGGATAACGGCCGGGGTTTTAATCCCCAGGACCTGGAGGATTCCCATTGCCTGGGGCTGGCCGGTATGCGGGAACGGGCCGCCCTCGTGGGGGGCAGCCTGGAACTCCACTCCCGGCCGGGCAAAGGCACCCGGGTCCGTTTCCGCCTGCCCCTCAATGGCCGGAGGGCCGCGGCATGATCAGGATTCTCCTGGCCGACGACCACTCCATCGTCAGGAGCGGCCTGCGCCGCATCATCGAGGACTCGGGGGACATGAAGGTGGTGGCCGAGGCCGCGGACGGCCGGGAGGCCATCCAGCAGGTGCACGAGATCAGGCCGGACGTGGCGGTCATCGACATTTCCATGCCCGGCCTGGACGGCCTGGAGGTCATCAGCCAGCTGCGGCACTATTACCCCAAATTACCCATTCTCGTCCTCACCATGCACGAAGAGGAGCAGTACGTGGTGCGGTCCATCGGGGCCGGGGCCAATGGCTACATCACCAAACGCTCGGCGCCGGAGCAGTTGGTCAAAGCCATCCGCAAGGTTCACCAGGGCGGGCGCTTCCTGAGCGACTCCGCGGCGGAATCCCTGGCCCAGCACCTGGCCGGGGGGGCCCGCAGCCGCTCCCCCCTGGACTCCCTGTCCAACCGGGAGATCCAGGTGCTGCGCCACCTGGCCCTGGGCCACACGGTCAAGGAAATCGCCGAGGCCTACCACCTGAGTACCAACACCGTCCACACCTACCGCCTCC
>VGSX01000203.1 GCA_016874895.1 Deltaproteobacteria bacterium | reverse complement strand
CCACTTCATGCCTTCTTCTCGGGTCTCCAGTACTCTGCGGCCGGCGCCACGGTCTCCTTCACCACCGGGAAGCCCAGGCTGTGGACAATTCGTTGGAGGTGCGGATCGGCATGCCGGAAAAACCGCCTCCAGCCCCGACATAAATAATTCAACCCCGGCTCCCCCGCCGTCGTCTTCAAAAAGCGGTCTTTGGGGCAGCCCCCGAAACAGGCGAACTCATACTCGCACCGCCGGCATTGTTCCGGCAGCGCCCCCTCCTTATTTCGGCCGAAGCGTTCCATCCCCTCGGAGTAGGCCATCTCCTCCAAAGGCTGGGCCATGATATTCCCCAGCCGATATTCCGGATAGACATAGTGGTCGCAGGCATAGACGGAACCGTCGTGTTCCAGGGCCAGCCCCTTGCCGCACATCGGCCCCTGGGTGCATAAGGGGGAAACGTGCCCCATCCAGGTTTCCACCGCGGCCTCGAAATAATTTACATACATGGTCCCAAGGTCTTTGGCGCGCCATTCGTCAAAAACCCGGCAGAGAAACTCCCCCCAATCATCCGGGTCCACGCACCAGTCCTCCACCATTGAGAAGGGATGGCCGGGCCGGGACTCAGGCGAGCCGTCCACCGCCATATACTGCGGATTCCAGGACTGGGGCGGCGTCTCCCGGAAACCCACCGGCTCCACAATGGGGATGAACTGCATTCTCTCGGCCCCCACTTCATCCCGCAGAAAGCGGTAGACCTTCAGAGGATGCTGGGCGCTGAGGCGGTTAACGCAGCACAGCACTGCAAAGTGGACCTTGTGCTTCCTGAGCAGTTTGGCAGTCCTGAAAACCTGGTCGAAGCTGCCTCGGCCGGCCTTGTCCTGGCGGTAGTGATCATGGATCTCTTTCGGGCCGTCCAGGCTGAGGCCCACCAGAAAATTGTGCTCCGCCAGAAACTCGCACCAGGCCTCGTCCAGGAGAGTGCCGTTGGTCTGCAGGTCATTCTCGACCCGGACGTGGGGCGGGCAACAGCGCTTCTCCAGCTCCACCACCCGGCGGAAAAAGTCCAGCCCCAGCAGTGTCGGCTCGCCGCCCTGCCAGGAAAAAATAACCTCTTTGCAGTTCTGTCCCTGGAAATACTGCCGGATGAAGGCCTCCAGCATCTCATCGCTGATGCGCCAGCGGTTTTGGGTGGAGAGCAGGTCCTGTTTGGAAAGATAGTAGCAGTAAGTACAGTTGAGATTGCACAAGGGGCCCGTGGGCTTGACCATGACCTGCATCCGCCGCACGGGCTTGCCCCGCCAAAGCTTCGGGAAGTTGCCTGTTTGGGCTGTCTTCATGGCGAAAGGCGCCTTATTTTTTCAAACTTTCGATGATATGCAAAACTTCCACATAATCGGCCGGGGTGATGCCGATCCGGCTGGCATAGGGATGGCCCAACTCAAACAACACCAGGAAGATGGTTGCCAGCAGGATCGCCAACAGCGAGGTCAGAGTGAAGTGCCACCAAAAGTTCTCGGCTCCGAAGACCAGAGCCGAGATGAGCGTAATAATGGCCCCCATGATCAAGGTATGGCGCATGAAGCTGGATAATTTCGGGGTATTGGCCTGCATGAGCCGCTCAACTCGCAAGGTCGCCAATTTGTTGTTGGATTGCAGAATTTCCTGAAATATCATCTGCTCCTGCAGGTTGCGGGGGGAAATCGTTCTGATCTCGGCCCAGAGCTGGCCCATCGCCTGTTCGGTGACCGGGCTCCGGGTCATCCTGGCCATGGCCGGGAATATATCGGTAATAACACTCCGGACATAGGCCGACAGGCTGTCTGTCACCTTTCTGGCCTGCTCCTGGTCCGGATAAAGATCGACATTGCGGTACAGAGCCAGCGCCACGGACGCTTCCCGGGCGGCATTGCTGGCGGCGTCGTCATAGTTCTGCCAGACGATAACGGTTAAAAATGCCAGGAAGACCCCATAAATCGCTCCAACCGTGGTGAGGATATAACCGGCGATCTCGTTATGGCCCTGCCTGGTCTCGTTGTCCACCAGCCGGCTGGCCGCCAGGGAGCAGACCAGAACCACGAGAAGGCAAGCGACCACGATGATCAGGTACAAGAGGAACTGGTTGAGACCGACCAAGTGGGCGATTAAGTTCATGAGAGTATCCTCCTTAAACATATTTCAGTTTCAGTTGATTATCAGGGGCTTGTTACCGTAACTTACCGTTATTGACACAATGGGTATCATCCGCTATTATTGAATGAACTGGAGAGTTTCCCAGCATATTTCCAAGGAGTTGTATTTGGCCACTGCTTCAGATAATGTCGCAATGATCAACCCAGCGAGCAGTGATTCCATCTCTGCCCAAGATATTCAGGCGGAACTGGAGAAGATTCTAGCCAGTCCCGACTTCCAGGGCTCGGCCCTGCTGCGGCAGATGCTCCGGTTTGTGGTAGAAAAGACTCTGGCAGGAAAAACCGAAGAAATTAAGGGCTATTCCATCGCCACCCAGGCCTTTGGCAGGGATGCTGAATTTGACGGCAATAAAGATCCCATCGTCCGAATTCTGGGTGGCCGCCTGCGCCGGGCTTTGGAATACTACTACCTGACTCAGGGCGCCCACTGCCCCATCCGGATTGATATTCCCAAAGGAACCTATGTCCCCGTTTTTCGCAGTGGCTCAAGGGAGCCCTACGAAGGCGCGGCGCCTTCGGCCGAATCAGCCCTGACCCTCACCTCGGGACCCAGTGTAGCCGTCCTGCCTTTACTGAATCTTGCGGGTGACCCTCAGCAGGAGTATTTTACCGATGGCTTGGGTGAAGAATTAATCAGTGAACTGGCCCGCTATCAAGACTTACGGGTGATTGCCTTTCAATCCACCCGGTTCTACAAAGGTAAGGAACTGGACGTCAGGGAAATAGGTCGAGATCTGAAGGTGCGTTTTCTCGTGGGGGGAAGTGTGCGCAAAGCCGGGGGAGTGATAAAAATAAACCTCCAATTGATCGATGCCCGGGATGGTTCCCGGCTTTGGGGCGAGCAATTCTGCCGGGAGCTAACGGCTGATCGGATCATAGCCTTGCAGGAAGAAATTGCCAGGATCGTGGTGGGCAAAATCGGCAGCCTTTACGGTATCATCTTCCGGACCCTGTCCCGGGAAGCTCGGCGCAAGCCCCCTGAGTCACTTGAGACCTATGAGGCCTTCCTGCACTTCTATCACCACAACACCGTTTTGAGTCCCCGGACCTATGCCGAAACCCTGGAGGTATTGGAAAAGGCCGGGCAGCGGGAGCCGGAATCGGGTTTAGTGTGGAGTTTCCTGTCATTCCTCTATGGCCAGAGTTACTCTCTGCATATAGCTCCCCTGGCCTCGTCCCTGGAGCTGTCCCTGGCTGCCGCCCGGCAAGGGGTGGCCTTGGAACCGGAAAACCAGATTACCCGCGCCGCTTTGGCTCATGTCTATTTTTTCCGCAACGAACGGGAGTTGTTTCTGGCCGAGGCCGAAACTGCCCTCGCCCTCAACCCCAACGCTCCCACCCCCATCGGCTTCCTCGGCTGGCTCCTGGCCCTCTACGGTGAATGGGAGCAGGGGCTGGCTATCCTCGCCAAAGGCATAGAGTTAAACCCCCACTTCCCAGGCTGGTTCCATATGGCGCCGTGTTTTTCTGCCATACTCCAGGAGGATTGCTCCCAGGCTTATCAAGAGGCCCAACAGTTAAGAATGCCCCAACTCTTCTGGGACCCGCTCCTCCGGGCCGCCTCCCTGGGCCGCTTGGGCCACAGGGGCAAGGCCGCCCAAGCCCTGGCCGAACTCCTTTCCTTGAAACCCGATTTCCCGCAACAGGCCCGTTTTCTTATCGGTTGCTACGCCAAATTCGATTATCTCATTGATGCCATCATGGACGGCTTGCGCCTGGCGGGTCTCAAAACCTGATCGATCCTTGACCTGCCACCGAATTAAGCAACCCTACCTGGCAACAATCAGAATATACCTTCTTATTAAAAATTTATGGACTGACCCAGAAACAATTGGCAGACTTCCTGGGGGTGAAAAACATAACTGTATATAGATGGGAGAGCGGCATGCGCGCGATCCCCAGCATGCTTCATTGGGCATTAAAAGGACTAGAAAAAGAACTTGAGCGGGAGGGAAAATAAATGGCCCTGTTAGTTGGATGCCCACAGTGCAAGAGGCGCAATCCGCAGAAGGAAAAGGCCTGTAAAGGCTGCGGTTTCCTCTTGGCGAAGCACTCCGGGCGGGTATGGTGGATTGATTATCGTGTGGACGGCAAGCGGGAGCGAGAGCGGATCGGCCCAAACAAGGCGGCGGCGGAACAAAGATACCGGGAAGTAAAGAGCCTAATCACTGAGGGACGGCATATTAAGAAATCCCCGGAAGCCAGGACTACCTTTAAGGCTTTGGCACAATGGTATTTAACCCTCCCGGAAGTCAAGGCCAAGCGGAGCTATAAGCGGGATAAGGAATTACTGGCTAAGTTGCTTCCTCATCTGGGCGATTTTCTCTTAAAGGATATCACTCCGGCCATGATGGAAGAGTATAAGCTGAAACGGCTGGCGGCCCCCTCCGGGCTAACTCCGGATAAATTGACCGCGTTGGCGACGGTGAACCGGGAAGTCACTCTTTTAAAAACGGTTTTCAACAAGGGAATCCGGAATGAGAAGGCAGAGCGGAACCCGGCTCAATTGGTGAGATTGCTCAAAGAGAACAACGAACGGAACCGGCTTTTGTCTCCCGATGAATATATTCGGCTGTTAGCGGCAAGTTCGGAGAAATTAAAACCCATTATTAAGGTGGAATTTTACACCGGCATGCGGCAGGGAGATATTTTAAATCTCACGTGGGGGCAGGTGGACATAAAGAAGGGATTCATTACCCTGAGGCCGGAAGATACCAAGACCAACGAGGGGCGGCTTATTCCTTTGGCACTGGAACTTGTTGAGATGTTCAAGGCCATGCCCAGGGGTTGCCCAGCTTGCGGGTCTTTCAATACAAGGGCAAGGCTTTCGGGAGCACGTTTCAAAAGGCTTTCAATACCGCTAAAAAATCAGCAGGGATTGAAGATTGTACCTTTCACGATCGGAGGCATACGGCTAGCAATAACTGGCGGCTGGCAGGGCATGATTTTTTCCGGATCATGGCAGTGAGCGGCGGCACAGCCGTTGAAGATCCGCCGGGTGCGCCAACGCATCACCGCGGCATCAGCGCGAACACACCCCAGCCCAGGTATTCACGCGTGTAAGCAGCGTAGCGCTCGGGTTCCGAGGTCAGTTTGGCTCGGACATCTTTGGCGAACTCGTCGTCGGGATTGGCTTCAAGCCATCGGCGCATGGTGAACCATTTGGCCGCCTCGTATCTATCCCAGCCGTCTTGGTCAGCCAGAACCATTTCAACGACGTCGTAGCCAAGGCGGCCGAAAGACGCAAGAAGTTCTGGAAGCATGAGAAAGTCGGAGATTGAGTTGGCAAGACACCCCTTGGCAACATCTTCCGTCGGCGGTAACTGCCGCCAGTAGGGCTCGCCGATGAGGATGAGCCCTCCGGTGCGCAAGCTTTGCGCTAGAAGCTCGATAGTGCCGCCGACTCCCCCGGCGATCCAAGTGGCGCCGACACAGGCTGCCACACTGGCCTTCTCGTCAGAGACATAGCCGGCAGCATCGCCATGGATGAACTTGACTTGATCGGCTACGCCGAGTTCTTCAGCACGGAGTTTCGCTTGCTCGGTGAACAACTGGCTCATGTCGATGCCGGTGCCGATGACGCCGTGATCGCGTGCCCAGGTGCATAGCATCTCCCCCGAACCGCTGCCGAGGTCGAGCACACGGGTCCCCGGTTCCAGACGCAACGCCTCGCCGAGAGCGGCGAGCTTTTCGGGTGTGATCGGGTTGTGGATGCGGTGAGCGCTTTCAGTGATGGTGAATATTCTTGGGATATCCACTGTGGAAAATTTCCTTTCGGGTGTGAATAGATTCGGTCAGGGCCTAACACCTTTGTGGCGGCCTCGCCGATGATGATGAGGCTCATGATGACGGCTTGCTGGGTGCGCTTGTCAGCCTTACCAGCAAACCGTTGGCCGTCTTTGCTTCCTGCCCGCCAAGTTCTCAAGGTATTTTGCCGCCAGTGCATCCTGGATAATCGGCAAGTTCTCGGCGTTCTTCCGCCGACCGAGTGAATTAAACGACACGGCAATGACCATCTTCTCGTCGATGATCATGACCTTATTGTGGGCAATAGCTTGAACGGAGTCAAGGGCATCTTTTCCAAAAACCATATTGGAAGTAAATTGCTGACCGGTGATATGGGGGTAACTATAGAAACGTTTCAGAGAATCAGCAGGTTTCAATCACCAGATCATGAACTAAACGCTTCGCGTGGTAGATAAACCACCCGATTTCTCTTTAACCACCCTCTCGACCATCGTAAACCTCTCAGAAAAAAATCTCCAGCCTTTTTCCTCGTCTTCCCTGACAGATACGTGTAGTTTCCTCCAATAATCCAGAACCAACCAGGAGGAAAACCATGGGAAAACTACACGATCAGATGCGAGAGGATTTACTTCTTAAAGCCTACAGCCCTCACACCCAGAATTCATACCTGCGTTG
>VGSX01000202.1 GCA_016874895.1 Deltaproteobacteria bacterium | reverse complement strand
GTGGTTTCGGGCCCTGGGCTATGAAAGATACTTCTGGCTCCGGTTGCTTTACCGCTACCTTATTTTCATCGGCTTCACCCTGCTGTTTTTTTCGACTTTTTTCCTGAATTTCTGGATAGGTTCCCGCTACCTGGGCCGGGTGGCGCCCCCGGCCCCGTCGGACCAGACTATGTCCCGCTACCGGGAACTGGTGCGCCATTTCCGGGTGGGCTCCCTGCGGGTTTACCTCCCCTTCAGCTTTGCTCTGGCCGTGCTCCTCTCCTGGCCCCTGTATAAAAAATGGGAAGCCACCCTGCTGTATGTTTTCAGCCATCCAGCAGGCTTTACCGACCCATATTACGGTCGGGATATCAGTTTTTACCTTTTTAATCTCCCTATTTATCAGCTTTTATTAAATGAAATTCTGCTGGCCCTGGTTCTGCTCACCACCGGCTTGATGTTCCTGTACTGGATAGAAAGCCGGATGCTGGTTCTCCAGGAGCAGCCTTTGCCCCGGGGGGCCAAGATCCACTTAAGTTTCCTGCTGTTCCTGCTTTTTTTCGCCACTGCCTGGAAACTATGGCTCCAGCGCTACGAACTGCTGTATTTTGAGGATCACTCCCCCCTCTTTTACGGCCCCGGCTTCGTGGAGATGCGGGTGGTTCTGCCCCTGATCTATATGGCCCTGGTGGCCCTCATCATCATGACTCTCTCCCTGCTGTATTACATTCACACCCGCCGGGGCAAAAAGCTCCTGGTGTTAAGCATTATTGCGCTTGTTTTGATCTTTGGGGCCCGTTATTCCCAGGTGCTGCAGGATGTCGTGGAAAGGTACATTGTCAAACCCAATGAAATAGCCCGGGAAAGTACCTTTATAGAAAAGAATATTGCCGCAACTCTCAGGGCTTATAACCTGCACGAGGTGGAGACCCGGGAATTCGCCCTGGATGATTCTCCCTGGGACGACCGGGCTCCCCAGATCCAGGACAGTCTGAGAAATATCCCGGTTTGGGATAAAGAGATGCTGGTGGACGTTTTCGAGCAATTGCAGCAACTGCGGACCTATTACGACTTTACCATGGTGCATGTGGACCGTTACATGGTGGGAGATTTGAAACAGCAGGTATTTCTGGCTTCCCGGGAGTTAAACCTCAAGAATCTGCCGGCGGGGGCCCGCAACTGGGTGAACGAACGATTAAAATATACCCACGGCCTGGGCGTGGTGATGGTCCCGGCGGCCCAGGCCGGGGATGAACCGATGACCTGGTTTATCCAGGGTATCCCCCCTGCCTCGGCCTATGGCTTTTACTCGGAAGAGCCTTCCGTCTATTATGGTCTGGCAAATTATGGTCCGGCCATTGCCCCCAACGACAGCGGCGAAATGGGTTATCCCATCGGCGATACCTTTACCCTGGTCAATTACCAGGGAACCGGCGACGTCCGGATGCCGGGCTTGTTTCGCAAATTAATTTTTGCCTTGTATTTCGGGGAGAAGGACATTTTTTTCACCACGAAAACCAACCGCGACAGCCGTATTCTGTTCCGGCGCAATATTGTGGAGCGGGTCAGGGCCCTGACCCCGTTTTTTATCCTGGATAAAAATCCTTACATCGTGGTGACCCCCCGGGGCTACTACTGGATCGTGGACGCCTACACCATTTCGGACCGCTACCCTGGTTCTCAACCCCATAATTTCGGCTTTAATTACGTCCGCAATTCCGTCAAGATCATCATCGATGCCTTTAACGGTACGGTAGATTATTACATCTACGAACCCACCGACCCCATCATTCAGGCCTACCGGAGTATGTATCCCGGGTTACTCAAGGACATGGCAGAGATGCCGGAAGATTTACAGCCCCACGTGCGCTACCCCAAGGACCTCTTCGACGTTCAGATGGGCATCTACAGCAAGTATCACCAGACTGACGTGGAAATTTTTTATAAGCAGGAGGACATGTGGGAATTTCCGGCGGTGGAGATCGGCGGCAAAACCGTGAAGATGACCCCTTATTATCTCACGCTTAATCTCATCGATTCCAGCCGCCCGGACTTTCTGCTGCTCTGCCCCATGGTCCCCAAGGCCAGGCCCAATCTGCGTTCCCTGGCCGTGGTGGGCAGCGACAGGCCATACTACGGCAAGATCATTGTCTACAGCTTCCCCAAAGGGTCTCTGGTGTATGGCCCCTTCCAGGTGGACGCCATGATTAACCAGGACACCCGGGTGTCGGAGCAGTTCACCCTCTGGAATCAGATGGGTTCCCAGGTGTCCCGGGGAAAAATGATCGTTCTGCCGGTGGACGGCTCCATTGTCTATATTCAGCCGGTTTACCTCAAGGCCCACGCCGGCTTGAAGATTCCCCAGCTTAAAAGGCTCATTCTGACCAAGGGCGAAATCGTGGTGATGGAGCGTTCCCTGGAGGAAGGGTTTGAAAACCTCAATAAGCGGTTTGAGGCCCAGAAGGAACGGGCCCGCCGGAGGTTGATGCCCTTGACTCCCCAGACCGACGAGGCCCCGAAAAAAGAGGAACCCCGACCTGAACCGGAGCAGTGAAGGGACGCCGCGCCACGATAAGGAGCGCGGCCTCGCCCTATCCGGAAAAATGCCAACCGAACCGGAGTGTTGGCTGCCGGGGTTGATTTAAGGCTCACCCAGAATAATCCGGGCGTCCAGGGTGAGACTGCCCTGACCTTCCGGGAAGACTCGGACAGGATTGAGGTCCACTTCCTTGATCTGGGGGCACTGCAGCATCAGGGCGGCCAGGAGGACCAGGTTCTGGGCCAGGGAAGCCACATCAAAGGGCGGTTGGCCCCGCCGGCCCTGCAAGATCTTGTAAATCCTGGTTTCAGCGATGAGTTCGTGGGCGGCGGCCAGGTCCAGGGGAGCCAGGCGCATGGCCACGTCTTCCAGGACTTCCACCCAGATGCCCCCGGCCCCGAAGATAAGCATGGGACCGAAGGCCCGGTCTCGTTTGGCCCCCACGATAACTTCCATGCCCCCCTCGATGTGCTGCATCACCACCACCTGCCAGGCCTCTCCCGGCGGCAGGTTGGCCCCGGCCACCTGCTCCAAGGACCGAAAGCCCTCCGGGACCGAGTCTAAGGAGTTCAGGTTCAGCAGCACGCCGCCCAGGTCGGATTTGTGCAGCGCGCTGGGGGCCGACAGCTTCAGGCAGACAGGAAGTCCCAGGGCTTCGGCCGCGGCCTGGGCCTCGGCTGCGGAGGTGACCGCCTGCCACCCGGGCGTCGCCAATCCCAGGGTCTGGATCAGCTTGAGGGCTTCGGTCAGGACTAAGGGACCCCGGGTATCCAGATGGGGGGTCAAGACCTGATCCACCGCAGCAAGCGTCGGGACCTCGGGCGGGCTGCTGGCCGGGGGCGGCAGCAACTGGCAGCGGCAGTAGCTCCGGGCCAGGGCCAGAGCCCGGATGGCCTCGCCGGGAAAGGAGAAAACCGGTACCCCTAAGTCATGTCGGAAAAAATCCCGCTCCGCCAGATTGCCGATAACGGAAATGAGCAGAGGTTTTTCGTAGTTGCGGGCCAATTCCACCAGTTTTCTGGCCATAGCCCGGGCCGGCTCCTGCTCCACATCGGTTATGGGTCCGTAATTGAAAATAATGGCGTCGATGTCAATGTCCTGGCAGAAGGCCGCGGCCACATCCTGATAAAGGGTGAAATCAAAAATGTCCCCCAGGTCCAAAGGGTTCATGGGCTTGATCACCCCGGCCCGGGAACGGCTCTGGATAAGAGCGACGATTTCCGGGGACAGGGGCGGCAACTGGAACCCGGCTTTCTGGCAGGCATCGGCCACCACCACGGCTTCCCCGCCGGAGCGGGACAGCACCACCAGGCGGTCGCCTTTCAGGGGGGGCTGCTGCAAGGCAATGGCGGCATGCAAAAATTCGTTGCGGCTTTGCACCCGCAGGATGCCGGACTGGCAGCAGGCCGCAGTAACCACCGCATCGTCCACTGCCATTGAAGCGGTATGGCTGCGGGCGATATCGGCGCTCAGGCCGCCGATATTGGCCTTATGCAGCAGGATGGGCTTGTTGGCCTGGCGTCCCAGTTCCATGAGGCGGCGGCCATCGGCCAGGTCTTCCATGTAAAGATAGATCAGAGAGGTGCCGGGGTCTTCCAGCAGAAAGGCCAGGATATCGTTTTCGTTGGTGTCCAGCTTATTGCCGACGCTGACGAATTTATTCATCCCGAGACCGGCCTGGGCCAGCCAGGCGATGACATTGCTCCCCACCCCGCCGCTTTGACAGACAAGGGAAACCCCGCCCAGCCGGGGTTTGGCCGGCAGGGTCATAAAGGGCAGGCACAGGCCGATTTCCAGATTGATCACGCCCAGGCCGTTGGGCCCCATCATCCGGATGCCGTGCTCCCGGAGCTTAAGGCGCACCTGCTCCTCCAACCGGCGGCCCTCCTCCCCCAGTTCAGAGAAACCGCCGGATTCCACCACCACCCGTTTCACTCCCAGGCGGCCGCACTGGTCTAAAATTTCGGGCACCACCCGGGCCGGGGCCAGGACGGCCACCATATCCGGCGCCTCCGGCAGGGCCAGCAGCGACGGGAAGATATCCATATCAAAAACCCGGCCGCCCCTGGGACCCACCGGCCGGATAGTTCCCTGGAAACCGAACTCCAATAAATTGCTGACAATATTGCGGCCTAAATTAGCAGGGTCTTCGGAGACGCCCACCACTGCTACAGAACGGGGGTAAAAGAATTGTTTCATAATAAGCGCACCAATTGGGATAACCTGTAGATTTTTTTCTTATGCCATCTCCCCCCGCTCTTTCTTTCCCACGCGATAATAACAAACGCGGCCAAGCACAGCTTGGCGGGATTTATGATTCCCAGGTGCAGCTTGGGAAGCAAGATGAGAATCAACCCGTAAGGGGAGGGGTTGCCCCGCCCTTGTAATCGGACGATTTTAACGGGAAGCTGAAAGCTGACCACTTACTTTAATTATACAGAAATTCAGGAGCAGGGGGAGTGACCGGCAATAAATTTTTGCTAAGCCTTTTTTATCAGGGCCGCGGCGAAGAAGCCGTCCAGACCGTCCCGTTCCGGCAGGGTGCGGAAATACCCCCGTGCATCGACAAACTGCTGGGCCTGAGGGGGCAGGGCATTGGCAGGGGGGTGGAGGGAAAACTCGGGTCGGTCGGCGAGGAATTCTTCCACCACCATCTCGTTTTCCTCGGCCGCGGTGGTGCAGGTGACATAAAGCAGTAAGCCGCCCGGACGCAGAACCGGGGCAACCTGGCGCAGCATGGCCTGCTGGAGGCGGGCAAAACGGGCCAAGTCCCCGGGCTGCCGCCGCCAGCGCAGTTCCGGGTGGCGGCGCAAGACCCCCAGCCCGGAGCAGGGGGCGTCGATGAGGATGCGGTGAAAGGTCGGCTGGGGCTGCAGGGGGAGTGAGCCGACCGCATCGGCTAGAATCGGATGGATGCCGGACAGGCCCAGACGCTGGACAGTGAGGCGCAGGGCTCCCAGACGGGCCGGGCTGTTATCCACGGCCAGGATGCGTCCCCGGCCGCCCATTATCTGGGCCAGGTGCGTGGTTTTCCCGCCCCGCCCGGCCCCGATTTCCAACATGTCCTGTCCGGTTTCGGGGGCAAGTAACAGCGTGGCCAACTGAGCGGCCTCGTCCTGAAAGAGCCACAGACCCCTTTGGTACGAGGGCAGACCGAAAGGCGATCTGTCCAACCCCAGGATGGTCAGGCCATGGGGGGAGTAGCGGCAGGGTTCGGTTTCCACCCCCTCGCCCTGCAGGATAGCCTTAAGGGTAAGCAGGGTGACGTGGGCCGTGTTAACCCTGATGGTCAGGGGTGAGTGCAGGTTATTAGCCTGAGCCCGCCGCCAGGCCCCTTCCCGGCCCAGTTCCGCCAGCCAGCGGGCCGCCAGCCAGGTGGGATGCGAGGCGGCCACGGCCAGGGCCTCCACCGGCTGGGTTTCCGGGTCGGGCAGGGGCAGGTCGTGAATACCGGCTGCCAGGGTGCGACCCACGGCATTGACAAAACCGACCAAGGCCGGGGGGAGACGCCGGGCTTTAGCCAGTTTGACTGACTCATGCACCGCGGCCCGGGGAGGAATGCGGTCCAGGAACAGCAGTTGATAGGCCGTCAGGCGCAAAAGGTCCAGGACCAGGGGGTGAAGCTGGTGCACAGGTTTCGCCGCGGCCTGGCTGATGGCGTAATCCAGGCGGCCCCGCCAGCGCAGGACGCCGGTGGCCAATTCCCGGAGCAGGGCCCGGTCCGGAGGAGAGAGGTGGGGCCGGTCGGTCAGAGTTTGGGCAATCAGCTCATTCAGGAATGGCCCGCTCAGGGCGCCGGGAGTGTTGAGACGGTGCCAGTCGGTGATGATCTGGAGAGCCAGATAGCGGACGCTGGGCTCGTGCCTGGGGAAAGCGGTTTTTCTAGGTCGTTTGGGGATAGGCTTCACTCCTCAGAGTATAAGGAATTATTAAATAATGCACCCCCTCACCCTAACCCTCTCCCCCAAGGGGGAGAGGGAATAAGTGAAATGATATCAGGCTGATAAAAAGTTTTGGGTAATACATTGCAAGGGGCATGGGGAAGTCATGATACAAAGCGCCTCCGGCTCCCCCGCGGACTC
>VGSX01000201.1 GCA_016874895.1 Deltaproteobacteria bacterium | reverse complement strand
GAAACGATCCACTAGTGGCCATCCGGAAACCTGTTTTTTATCCGAAGGTTACCCCTTGTAGGGGCGAGGCATGCCTCGCCCCTACAAATAAGGCATGCCTCGCCCCTACAAATAAGATTTTCGTTTTTCCATCTGAGTTCCTAAGGGGATCACCGTAGTTTCCGGATGAATATTAGACTAAACGACGCCAGCCCTGCTCCCCGGGGCGGCCGGTTCCCTATGGGTGGGGCCCGTCCGAGCCCCCCTGGCAGGAGCTCAAGACGGCGGTAAACTACCTCGTGCGGGCTCGGCCGAGCAATAGGTCAATGAGTCCCGGTGCGGCGGAATAACAGCATGAGACCCAGGGCAATCAGGGCGTAAGCCGCCAGAGAACCCCATTTTTGCAGCGCCACATCGGTCCTGGTCCACACCTTGCGCCGCCGGGCGGCTTGGCGTTTCAGATTGATAAACAGCAGCAGGATCATGCCGATGAGCGCGATCAATGACCCTAAATGCGATAATTCCATAATTTTTTCCCCAGCGGGGTCAAAAAACCCGCATAATTTCGTAATAATGAAGGCTCTTGCAAAATAGCTGTTTTTGTCATCCTGAACGAAGTGAAGGATCTTAACTCCTTGATGACATTAGATTCTTCGCTTCGCTCAGAATGACATGGAAGGGAAAAAATGAATTTTGCATGTGCCTCAGTGATCATTCATTATAAAAAGACGATGGAGTAGCTGCAAGTTATATTAAGCCGCTCCGTCTTGCTTATTTTTTTGGTATATAAGCCTCATTCAGCTCTCCTTCAATTTTTTTCGCAGGTGGAAAGTGCTATGAGAAAGTTGTTCGGCACCGACGGTATCCGGGGTGTGGCCAATGAATACCCCATGACCGCCGATATCGCCTTAAAACTGGGGCAAACCATCGGGTATGTGATCAAGACCGATCATCGCGGCGGGCGCGTGGTGGTGGGCAAAGACACCCGCCTGTCGGGTTATATGCTGGAGTATGCCATGGTTTCAGGCATCTGCGCCATGGGGGTGGATGTCATGCTGGTGGGCCCATTGCCCACCCCGGGCATTGCCTTTATCACTACTTCCATGCGAGCCGATGCCGGCGTCGTCATCTCGGCCTCGCATAATCCCTACCAGGACAACGGCATCAAGATTTTCTCCGGCGTCGGCCTGAAGTTGCCCGACGAAGTGGAAGAGCGCATGGAAAGCCTCATGTTCCAGGAGGACGTGGGCCGCTGCACCTGCCCCCCCACCGAGGTGGGTCAGGCCGTGCGCATCGATGACGCAGCCGGCCGGTACATTTCTTTTCTGAAAAGCACCTTCCCCAAGGATTTAACCCTGGAAGGCCTCAAAATCGCGGTGGATTGCGCCCATGGGGCCACGTATAAGGTGACTCCGGCGGTGTTAACCGAGCTCGGAGCCGAGGTCATCCCTTTCGGGGTCCGGCCCAATGGCCGCAACATTAACCGCCAATGCGGCTCCACCTATCCCACCACCCTGCAGCACCTGGTGCGACGCCATGACGCGGACCTGGGTATCGCCCTGGACGGAGACGGCGACCGGGTCCTTTTCGTGGACCATCAGGGCAATCTGGTGGACGGCGACCACATCATGGCTGTGTGCGCTAAATATATGCTGGAGTCGAACAGTCTGCGGAAAAAAACCGTGGTGGCCACGGTCATGAGTAATATGGGACTGGAAGTGGCCCTGAAACGACTGGGGGGCCGCCTGCTCCGGACCCAGGTGGGGGACCGCTACGTCATCGAACGTATGCTCCAGGGCGGTTTTAATCTTGGCGGCGAACAATCCGGCCATCTCATCTTTCTGGATCATATCACCACCGGCGACGGCACTCTGAGCGCCCTGCAACTGCTGGCCATCATCCAGCGGACCGGGAGGACCCTGGCCGACTTAACTCAGGTCATGGAAGTCTATCCCCAGACTCTCATCAATGTCAGAGTCAGGGAAAAAAAGGACTTGCAGGATATCCCTCCCGTCTATCAGTGTATTCGAGCCGCGGAAAAGAAATTAAACGACCGGGGGCGGCTGCTCATCCGTTATTCCGGGACCGAGCCCAAACTGCGGGTCATGTGCGAAGGGGAAGACGCGGCCGAAGTGGAGGCCATTGCCCAAGAAATAGCCGATCTCATCGAAACCCACCTGGGACTTGGAAATTAAAACCCTAATGCGAGGAGGGCCATCCGTTGCTCATCGTTATGGATATCGGCAACACCAACACGGTGATCGGGGTTTATGAAAACCACAGGCTCATCAGCGACTGGCGCATCCGCACCGAAAAAGAAACCACCGCGGACGAGTACGGCGTCCTCTTGCGCAATCTGTTTCAGTCGCAGAATCTGTCCCTGGAGGTGGGGACGGATGCGGCCATCTCCTGCGTGGTGCCGCCCATGATCAATACCCTGGACAAATTCTGCCGCCGCTATTTACAGGTCAAACCGCTCCTGGTGGGGCCGGGCATCAAAACCGGCATGCCCATCTACTATGACAATCCCAAGGAGGTGGGAGCCGACCGCATCGTCAATGCCGTGGCCGCCTATGAACAGGTTAAAGGTCCGGTGGTCGTGGTGGATTTCGGCACCGCCACCACCTTTGACGTTGTGTCTCCCCAGGGAGAATATCTGGGCGGGCTCATCGCCCCGGGCGTCATGATCTCCTGCGAAGCCCTGTTTCAAAGAGCCTCGAAACTCCCCCGGGTGGAAATCTTCAGCAAGCCCAGAAATGTCATTGCCAAAGACACCATCAGCAGTATGAACGCCGGCATCATTTACGGCTATGCCGGCCTGGTGGACGGCATTGTCCGGCGCATCAAAGAGGCCCTGCGGGAACCCCTGAAGGTCATCGCCACCGGCGGCCTTGCCTGTCTCATCGCTTCCGAAGCCCAAACCATCGACCAGGTGGATGAATTTTTAACCCTCGAGGGCTTGAGGATTATTTATTATCGCAATCGAGGCAGAAAAGAATAACCAAGGACCTTCGGCTAACAGCAGGACACGGGCGCAAAGCTTAAGAGAAAACTTATGGTCGGGTTTCAGGCCCGCCAGGCACCGGCAGGAATCATGGTGGTGGAACTCCAGGGACAGCTTGAACGGATTACCTTCTCCAACGAAGACAACGGCTTTACCGTGGCCCAGCTCAAGGTTAAAGGCCAGCGGCAGTTGACCACCATCGTGGGCCATATGATGGCCCCCAGGCCCGGGGAGAGACTGCGCCTCAAAGGAGAGTGGAGCAATCACCCCAAGTACGGGGAACAGTTCACGTTCGTGGATCACGAAATCCTGGCCCCGGCCACCCTGCCGGGCATGGAAAAATACCTCGGGTCTGGCTTCATCAAGGGCATCGGGCCGGTCATGGCCAAGCGCATTGTCAGACAATTCGGCCCCGAGACCTTTGAAGTCATCGAGTCCGATATCCAGCGTCTGGCTGCCGTGGAGGGCATCGGCGCCAAACGCATCGAAATGATCCGTCGGGCCTGGGAGGAACAGAAGCAGATCCGGGAGGTGATGCTGTTCCTCCAGACCCACGGCATCAGCACGGCCTACGCCCCGAAAATTTTCAAACAGTACGGCGCCCAGGCCGTCACCGTCATGCAGGAGAACCCCTACCGGTTGGCCGCGGATATTTTCGGCATCGGCTTCCTCACCGCAGACCGGATAGCCGCCAAACTGGGGTTTGAAAAAGAAACCCCGGCCCGTCTCGAGGCGGGCCTCCTTCACACCCTGCATAGCATGAGCCAGGAGGGGCACGTGTATTACCCCCTGGCCCCGCTGCTGGAAAAATCTCGGGAAATCCTCGAGGTGGACCAGGAGCTCATCGGGCAGGCCCTCAGCCGCCTGGCCTTCCGCCAGGAAATCATGGTGGAAGACAGAACGGAGCCGGAGGCTGATCCGACTCAGCGGGCCGTGTATCTCACCGGCTATTACCTGGCCGAAACCGGGGTGGCCAAACGCCTCCAGGTGCTGCTGCAGGCCCAGCAGCAGCTTCCCTTCGTGGAGCCGGAAAAGGCCCTGACCTGGGTGCAGGAACGGCTGCACCTCACCCTGGCCCCCCAGCAGGCCGCCGCGGTCACCATGTCTTTGCGCCAAAAAGTCCTCATCATCACCGGCGGGCCGGGCACCGGCAAGACCACCATCATTAACGCCATCCTGAAGATCTGGAACCGCCTGGGGGCCAACGTCATGATGGCCGCCCCCACCGGCCGGGCCGCCAAACGCATGAGCGAAGTCACCGGCGGGGAGGCCAAGACCATCCACCGGCTCCTGGAATACAGCCAGCAGAAGGGCGGTTTTCAGGTCACCGAGAGCCGCACCCTGCCCTGCGACCTGCTGATCATCGACGAAGCCTCCATGATCGACATCCTCCTCATGCACCACCTGCTCAAGGCCGTGCCCCGGGGGGCCACCCTTATTTTTGTGGGCGACGCCAATCAACTCCCCTCGGTGGGGCCGGGCAATGTCTTTCGGGACCTCATGGCCTCGGGGACCATACCCGTCATCGCCCTCACCGACATCTTCCGGCAGGCCCAGGAGAGCCTGATCATCGTCAACGCCCATCGCATCAACCAGGGCGACCTGCCCCTGTGGCAGCCGGGGCCGGATAAACTGGCGGATTTTTTCTTCCTGGAACAGCAGGACCCCCAGGAGGTGCAGCGGGTCATCCTGGAATTGGTCAAGGAGCGCATCCCCAAGCGCTTCGGCTTCGATCCGGTGGAAGATATCCAAGTCCTCACCCCCATGCACCGGGGCATCGTCGGCGCCGCCAGCCTCAACCAGGCCCTGCAGCAGGAGCTGAATCCCACCGCCCCCGGACTGGACCGGGGCGGCCGAATGTTCAAGCTCAATGACAAGGTGATGCAGATCAAGAACAACTACGACAAAGAGGTGTTCAATGGCGACATCGGCCGGATAATTAAAATCGATGACGAAATGCAGGAGGTGGTCATCGCCTTTGACCGGCGCACGGTGAGCTATGATTTCAGCGAACTCGACGAAATTATCCTGGCCTACGCCATTTCAGTCCACAAGTCCCAGGGATCGGAGTACCCCGCGGTGGTAGTGCCCCTGGTGACCCAGCACTATATGCTGCTGCAGCGGAATTTAATCTATACGGCAGTGACCCGGGGGAAAAAACTGGTGGTCCTGGTGGGTACAAAAAAGGCTTTAATTCTAGGTATTAAGAATGATAAGACCAGAAAACGTTTTTCTCTTCTTGGCAGACGCCTCACCCTGTGAGAGAGGATTTTGTTTCGAAAAGTTATGGTTCAGGAGGGCGTGGGTTTTTTTTGCGGCGGTCGGTTCTGACGGGTTTTTTGGCCAGCAGATGCTTGACCATGGTGAGGATTTCCCATTCATCGTAAGGCGCCAGGATACAGCCATAGACCCCCAGTTGCATGACTTCCCGGATGAGATTGCGGTGCTCTCTGTCGTACAGGAAGATGATGCCGCCCTCCTGGCAGGCCGCCTTGATATTCATGATAATGGCCGGGCCATACTGGGTTTCGGCCTCCCAGTCGATGAAGATGACGGGGCAGGTGCGTTCCTTGAGTTCTGCGGCCAGTTCGCTGGGATTGGAGATCACCACCGGTTTAAAATTGTTTCGCTCCAGGATGGCCAGCATATGTTGTCGAATACTGTCGTTGAGCACCAAAAGGCTGATGGCGGTCTGTTTCCCAGGGGACATCATCGGTCCACCGCCACACCAGGCCCGGCGGAGCCAAAACATACTTCATTCATATCTGCCAAGCCTTCGACCCTAAGGCGCAGGTAATCATAAACCGAGCAACCCGGGGAGTGATCGAACTATCCGCTCAAATAAGCCAAAGTCGGCCCTGTCAGGGACCAGGAAAAAAACCTAATACTGATTTGAGCAAGGTATGTGCCAACTCAAAGAAATCCATGATTTTCCTCTCTGATTACCCGATTAGGTATAATGCGGGAAATGCTGTCTTGTGCGAGAGTGCCAGTCTCGTAAAGATTTACAGTAGTTAAGTATTGTATGAAAATCGACTCCCTGGCAGTATTTTCGAAATTTTTTATAGGAAATTAAGGTAGAAAGCCGAATTGTCCGAATAATGACCCCTTAATCCTTATTTCACACAGATAGTGATGGCAAGGGCGGGATATTGGCGGATAGATGGAGCCCAGCCGCCGGCCCGGAGGTTGGATCGACAGGGGGGGATGTGAGGGAAGGCGGTGGCACTGTAGGGGCGGGGTTACCCCGCCCCTACAGTCTATTACTGCCCAAACTTTAAGGATAAAGGGCGGAGAGCACGATCAATGCCGTTGACTTAGGGAGATGGCGAGTTGGCAACTTATTAAAATCCCCCCCTAACCCCCTTTATTCAAGTGGTCAGTGGTCGGTGGTCGGTGGTCAGTGGGTGGAAAGTTGGCATTACCCACAACTATTTATCATATTGATATCATTTCGCTTATCCCCTCTCTCCCTTCAGGGCTTAGCCTTACCCACATCTTTAAGGGCGGAGGTCAAGGGTGGAATTAATGATCTGCTGGTAACCATAGTTTTTGCAATGACGTTTAAAAAATTTTGGGTGTTTATAGCATTATGCCGTCATAAGAGACCTTGTGACTTTTTTTACCCTTTTTACCCTGAA
>VGSX01000200.1 GCA_016874895.1 Deltaproteobacteria bacterium | reverse complement strand
CCGAGCCCTGGGCTGGGATATGCTCTCCCCCTTCAGCAAGCCCTTCACCCTGTCCTTTCCGAGGGGCTCCTTCGGCCACACCGGTTACACCGGCACGTCCATCTGGATGGATCCCAACTCCCAAACATTCCTGATTATCCTCACCAACCGGCTCCACCCCCACGGACGGGGCGTAGTCAAGTCCTTGCGGACCTATACGGCCGCGGCGGTGGCCGCGGCCGTGCCCATGGGACCGCCGGCGGAAATGGCCTCGGGGGATGTGCCCTGTCTGGATGAGGAGAGTCTCGGATTCGGGGCCAGCGACAGCCCGGAGAGGGTGCAAAGCGGCCTGGACGTCCTGGCCACCCAGGGATTTGCCCCGCTGGTTGGCAAAAACCTGGGAGTAATCACCAACCACACCGGTCGCAGCGCCTCCGGCAGGTCCATCGTCGACCTCCTCAGGAGCGCCCCCGGGGTGAAACTGCGGGCCATTTTCAGCCCGGAACACGGTCTGACAGGCCATCTGGATGAAAAAATCTCCTCCAGCCGGGATCCGGCCACCGGACTGCCGGTTTACAGCCTGTACGGCGAGGTCAAAAAACCTACCCCGGAAATGCTCCGGGGGCTGGATGCCCTGGTTTACGATATCCAGGATGTGGGCGTCCGCTTTTATACTTATATCACCACCATGGCTTACGCCATGGAAGCGGCCGCGGCCCATGATCTGGATTTCTACGTGCTGGACCGGCCTAACCCCATCACCGCCGGGGTGGTCCAGGGTCCGGTGCTGGAGCCCGGGTTAAAATCCTTTGTGGGATATTTCCCGTTGCCCGTGCGCTACGGCCTGACGGTGGGGGAACTGGCCCACCTGTTTAACCGGGAAAATCGGATCGGTGCCAGGCTCCAGGTCATAAAAATGTCGGGCTACCGCCGGGACGCCTGGTTTGACCAGACCGGACTAACCTGGACGCCCCCCTCCCCCAACCTCCGGTCCCTCACCCAGACGATCCTTTACCCCGGTGTGGCCCTGGTGGAGTCCGCCAATGTCAGTGTCGGGCGGGGCACCCCTAGTCCCTTCGAAGTGGTGGGGGCTCCCTGGATTTCCGGGGAGCAGCTGGCCCGCTATCTGAGCGCCCGCCAGATCCCCGGGGTGTCTTTTACCCCAACGAACTTCATGCCCACCTCCAGCCGCCACCGCGGCCAGAAGTGCCAGGGCGTCCGACTGCACCTCACCGACCGCCAGACCCTGGATAGCCCATCCCTGGGCATTGAGTTGGCCGCTGCCCTTTATACCCTGTATCCCGGTGAATTTCAACTCGACCGCAATCTCGGCATGATCGGTTCCCGGGAGGCTCTGGCGGACCTTAAAAGCGGGCTTGATCCCCGAGAGATTAAGCAACGATGGCAACAAGACCTGAATACGTTTTTAAAGACCAGACAAGCCTACCTTCTCTACTAGTTTTTTTTCTTTCTCCCTATTTTATTATCTTACAAATAAGCTATTCATCGGATTCAACAGGCCTACTGGCAAATAGGGAGGCCCGGCGGTTTTGAACTGACCAGCAGATCAGGCAAGTTCGGCCTGAATAGCCACGAAGATAAGACCCGGCTCCTGGAATTTGGCAAGTCTGCCCGGGGCAAGTGTCTCAAGCGAGGCCAAAGGCGTCCGGAAACCTTTCATTTCTGGGGTTCACCCATTATGTGGTGAAACTTGGGATGGACGGTTTCTGCAGGAAGAACCGGATGCGGGAAAGGCTCACGTCCGTATCTGTGAGGGCAGAAGCCGAATGGCTGAGCTACTCGAACAAAGGGGCTGAACTCCTGTTCCTTAACGTGATACAAGGAAACTCTTACTTGCACAAGTTTAGCCGCAATGGTAATATTAAATATTAATTTGTATAATTCTTCCGGTCAAATAATGAACAATTTATTTCTGCGGTTAAGTCAGTTGCGGGTCCGCACGGTGGTGGCCACCATCCTCATCACGACCCTGCTCATCTCCCTGGGCCTTTTCTATCTCTGGCTCTGGGCCGGGAAAAAGATGGAGAATATCATCACGGAGCAGTTTAATCAGCAGCAACTGATGCTGGCCCGTAAAATAGCCGACAATGTCGAGGTATACATAGATTTCTTGGAATATCAACTGGTGAGCTACGCCCAGGCTTACCAGGTGGAGGCCTTAACGAGAAAGCATTTTGAGTCATTCATCACCTTACAAGTTGAAAACCTTAAAAATTTCGGCTTATTGGAAATAAGGGAATATGATGCCGCCGGTAATTTGCGGCAGAGTTACCGGGTCAGGTCAGCCTCTGACTCGGAAGAAGCAGCGCCCCTGAACGAAGATTATCTCGCCTGGGCCAGGGATGGGTCCCACCGGAATAAGTTGTTGTTGACCAAGGTTGTCCCGGCGGCGGAATCCCCCTGGGAAGGCCGCCGGCTCATGTCCCTCCTGACCCCCCTTTATCTGGATGAGCATGAATCCTTAACAGGAACAAAAATAGGGTTCCATGGGGTTTTACGGATTATCATCGATCCCTTTTTCATCAGTCAGATGGTGATCGAAGACGTGCAATCCGGGGAGACCGGCTATGCCTGGATCGTCGACCAGGACGGCGTCTTTTTGGGCCATTTTGAAGAAAGTTTCATCGGCCGGGACCATATCAAAGTCCGGCAGGAGCGCAACCCGGCGCTCTCCTTTGCTAAAATCGAAGAGTTAGTCAAAAACCATCTCCTTCAGGGACAGGAGGGCACGGATTGGTATTATTCCGGCTGGCACCGGGAAAAGCTCGGTCAGATGAAGAAACTGATTGCTTATACACCCATACGCTTTGATAAAGGTATGATCCGGGGCCTTTTGGACCAGGAGGGTTTGAATCATAATATTTGGGGAGTGGGAGTCGTAGCCCCGGTGGAGGAAGTATCTGGTTTAGTGCATAGGTTTCAAGTGGACCAGGGTTTGATGGTGGGCTTCTTTCTGCTGCTTCTAATGGGCGTCGGGTATCTGCTCATCGGCGCAGCATATAGCTGGAATCGGGTATTGACCCAGGAAGTCCAACATAAGACCGAAGAATTGCGCCAGAGCCACGCACGCCTGCTGCGTTCCGAGAGATTTGCTGCGGTGGGTGAGGCTGCGGCTTACGTGAGTCATGAAATAAAAAACCCGTTAATGGTCATCGGCGGTTTTGCCCGTCAACTGGAGAGAAGTCCGGAAATTCCTGAGTCGGCCAGTGCCAAGCTGCACATCATAGCCGATGAAGTAAAACGCCTGGAATATTTTTTGGGGGAGTTGCGGGATTTCACCCGTCCCGCAGCCCCGGATAAACAAGAGGCCGACCTGAACGAACTGGTCCAGGAGGTGGCCACCATGATGCAAGAGACAGCCAAGGAAAACAATATTCACTTGGCCGTCAACCTGGACAGCAATCTTCCCCGGGTGTACTTTGACCCCAACCAGATGAAACAGGTCCTCATTAATTTAATTAAAAATTCCCTGGAGGCCATTGACTCCGGCGGGAAAATTACCCTGACCACGGACTCCCTGGACGGCCAGGTCCGTCTGTCAGTCACCGACACCGGCAAAGGCATCGAACCGGAAATAATTCAGGACATTTTTAATCCTTTTTTTACCACGAAAAAGACCGGAACCGGTCTGGGATTGGCGGTAATCAACAAAATCATCGAAGATCATTACGGATTCATCACGGTGGAGAGTACTAAGGGAAAAGGGACCACCTTTGCCGTCACCCTGCCCGCCGGCCTTAATGAGCCTGCATGATGCTTTTCCCCCCTCAAGAAACGGCGCTCCAGGATAAGAAAGGCGAAACCAAACGTCGCCAGAGAGAAAAGCTGATCATCGGGATTATCATTCTGCTGGTCATCACCATCACCCTGGTGGAAGTCCGTCTGGTGCGGCAGCGGGGCGAGTCCATTACAGACAGCCTGCTGGCCTTCGGCCTGGTGAATATCAACACCATCCTGCTGCTTTTATTGACTTTTCTGGTTTTCCGGAACCTGGCTAAGCTTATCCTGGAGCGGCGGCAGAAGATCTTCGGTTCCAAGCTGCGCATCCGCCTGGTGCTGACCTTTGTTTTTCTCTCTCTGCTGCCCACCTTGCTCATGTCTTTCGTGGCTTTTGAGTTTATCTCCGGTCGGACCGAATATCAGCTCAACACGCAGGTGGAGAGGTCTTTGACCAATGCCGTATCCCTGGGTCAATCATATTTCCGCGGCATGGAGCGAAAGGTCCTGGTCTGCGGGCAATTACTGGGCCGCATTATTCAGGAGCGGGGTCTGTTGGGGTTTGACGAAGTAGCCCTGAAAGATTTTTTGCAGGAAAGCCGGAAGGAATATAGCCTGGAAAATCTCGAGGTGTTTTCCATTGATGGCCGCCGGCTGGTGAGTAGCGAGGCCGACATGGGGGTGGTCAACACCGACCAGGAAGTCTTTGAATTGCTCAAGAAGTTGGATGACCGTCAGGTTCACCGCCAGGTGGAAATGAACGGTGAAATGATCCGGGGGATTTTTCCCCTTGCCTTGCCCGGAGCGTCCCTGCAGCCTGAGGTTTTTTTAGTTGTCAGCCAATTGATCCCCGGACCGGCCCTGAAACAGGCAGCCGATATCCGGGAAGGGGTCTCCGAAGTGCGGCGGTTGCAGTACCTCTTGCGGCCGGTGCGGGTGAGCCGCTACGTGGCTCTGGGCGCCGTGACCCTGCTGGTGCTCATGTCCGCAGTGTGGTTGGGCATGTACATGGCCCGGGAAATTACCACCCCCATCCGTCAGTTAGCCGAGGGCACCTTGAAAGTGGCGGACGGTGACTATAACATTCATATTAACCAGGAAGGACGGGACGAGATCGGCTTCCTGGTCCAATCTTTCAATAAAATGACCCAGGATTTGCAGCAGAGCCGCAGCCAACTGGATTCCGCCAATCGAGAATTATCGCAGAAAAACGAGGAATTGGAAGCCCGTCGGCGCTATATGGAGATTATCCTAAAAAATGTGGCGGCAGGGGTTATCTCCGTGGATGCCAGGGACCGGGTGACCACGATGAACCATTCCGTTGAGATGATCTTTGGGGTGGAAGCCCGAGAAGCACTGGGACAGGACATACGCCACCTTTTCCCTGGGGCCGATGGCCAGAAACTGACCGATATCATGACCGAAGCCCGTCACCGGACTCGGGGATCCCTGGAAAAACCGCTGCAGCTCAGTCTGGCCTCCCAGGCCCTCACGCTTTCGGTGAAAACCACGGTTTTAAAGGATGAAACCGGGCAGTACGTGGGCATGGTGCTGGTCTTGGAGGATATGACGGAGTTGTATCGGGCCCAGCGGGTGGCGGCCTGGCGCGAGGTGGCCCGGCGCATTGCCCATGAGGTCAAAAATCCCCTGACCCCCATACAATTGTCGGCCCAACGGCTGTGGCGGCGTTACGGGGAAAAACTCGGCGATGATAATCAGGTTCTCCGGGAGTGCACTCAAATGATCGTCAATCAGGTGGAAGACCTGAAAAATCTGGTTAACGAGTTTTCCCGTTTCGCCCGTCTGCCCCATCTCACCCTGGCCGCTGAGGATATCAATGGGCTTATCCGGGAAACCCTGGTCTTGTATCAGGAGAGCGAATCGCAGGTAGAGTTTGAAATCCGCCTGGATTCCCGATTGCCCCTCATGCCCCTGGACCGGGAGCAGTTCAAACGGGTTCTGATAAATCTGCTGGATAACGCCATCGCTTCCGTCCACCACCAGGGGCACATTCAGATCAGCAGCGTTGAAGATGAGTCAGGGGGGCGGATCAGGGTTGAGGTGGCCGATGACGGCCAGGGAATCCCTGACAGGGACAAGGACCGCATTTTTGAACCATACTTCTCCACCAAACTTTCCGGCACCGGTCTGGGGTTAGCCATTGCCAAGGCTGTCATCTCCGAACACCATGGCTGCATCCGGGTGGAGGACAACCGGCCCCGGGGCAGCCGCTTTATTATTGAGCTGCCGTTGGATCTCAGGGATCGGGCCGCGGTTCACGCAGGGGACAGTGGTCAGGGGCCAGGAGAAAGTGGGCAGGGGTCAGTGGTCAGTGGTTAGTAAAAATCGGGCATCTTCCTGGTTCCGAAGGTATATCTTATCTTCGTTCCCAAGGTGCACGTCGGAATCCGATATTCCACCAAACTGTGCCTGGCCACTTTTCAGAGCTTTCCTCAACGGGAATTGGTGAGCCTAGAGGTTTTAAAACCATTCTCATGTGTTTGACAAGGTTTGGGAAATAAGAGTTATGGCCAGAACTATTCTGGTGGTGGACGACGAACCGTCCATAGTGCAGACTATTTCAGGCATCTTGCAGGATGAAGGCTTTGAGGTGCTCACTGCCCCGGACGGGGAGACCGCCCTCCACGTGGTGGAGGAGGAAACGCCGGACCTGGTATTTCTGGATATCGCCCTCCCCGGCATGGACGGCCTGGAGGTGCTGCAGCAGGTGAAAGAGCAGCGGCCCCTGCTGCCGGTGGTGATGGTCTCGGCCTACGGGAACGTCGAAAACGCCGTCAAGGCCACTCGGCTGGGGGCCTACGACTTTATTGAAAAACCTCCCCATGCCGATAAAATAGTCCTGACCGTGCGCAATGCCCTGGAGATGACCCGCCTGGCCGAAGAAAATCTGCAACTGCGCCAGCGGGCCGTGGCCGCCCAGGAGATTATCGGC
>VGSX01000199.1 GCA_016874895.1 Deltaproteobacteria bacterium | reverse complement strand
TCCAGGTGAGCTTTTCATGCTGACGGGCTAAGGATTGTGCGTAGGCCACGGCTTCGGCGAAGAGGATTTGGCAGACCTCTACCGGAATTTTCTTTCTGGCCCGATGAAAAGCCGCTTTGTCGGGGGGGTTGACGACTTTCTGGTGAGAGAAGGCTAAACCTGTTTCTGAGAAAAAACGGTCGATGACTTTTTGATACCCGACTCGTTCTCCTGGTCGGACCATGTTAAGCATCAGAGCCAGGGTGATCTCCAACCTGAGGCGTCGAACTCTGGAAAAGAAGCGGGTATCCAGTAATGATTGCAGAGATTTTCTGTCTGGAAGAAAGCGTTGAATGAATTCGGGAAGGAAAAAATCGGCAGAAGCATCATTTTCTGCGGGAGTTGGCACGCTATTTTCACGGCGTGATCATGTGAAAACCTCCTATATTCATTTAGTTATGCCTGATTATAGCCTGTGCCAATCCTTAAGTCAACGGCATTGTGTGTATTATATTTCTTGGTAGACCTACTTTATGGAAATAAATTAAAACCTTACTAAAATTCCTAGCTATAGTTCGAACCAATCAAGAAAATAGGGGTACGCCTTGTGTTATTCAAACTGAAAGAAGATTTAACCGTTAAAACCACATGACCTGACTCTCCCAATTACGCAGAAATAAATAATTAGCTAAATACTCTATAAATATTTTGCAAACAAAGGGGGTGAGATTCCTATAGTCTGGAAAATAAATGCAATTTGTGTGAAATTTATGCTACTTGGTTTGCACAAGAGATCAAGGTCTATAAGCATTTTATTGACAACGGTATAATCTTCGAAACATGTGGAGGAAGAAAAATGAAACTTTCTAAAACATTGACAGCTTGTGTTTTGAGTTTTTCACTCGCATTGGGGACATCAATTGCCATGGCAGATGAAAAACTCAACTCCGAATTTCGTGTTGCGGCTGGAATGGGTCAAGTGGAACGGGTCAAAAGCCTTCTCAAGCAGGGGGCAGATGTCAACTCTCGTGGCCCTTCTACAAGTAAGGTTCCTGGAGGAGGAACTGCTCTAATGTTGGCAGCGGCGAGAAATCATCTGGAAATTGTCAAGTTCCTTATCTCACATGGAGCTAACGTAAACCAAGCAGATGATGGGGGTGGAACTGCGTTAATTTATGCAGTTTGGAAGGGTAACAAGGAAATTGTTGCTCTTCTTCTCAAGAACGGCGCTAATGTCCATGCAAAGACAAGGGATGGACGTACAGCGTTATCTATTGCGAAGCAGGCTGGTAACACTGAAATAGAAAAAATGCTTAAGGGTTCTGCTAAGCATTAGAAAGTGGTGGTAACCCACTGGCTTGAGGTACTTGGTGATCCATGCTAAGTGAGATCTTTCGGTAGTCTTCCATGGCATCGCAAGCCCACTAAAGTTTTCGCTTGAAGGCGAGAGATTTTCACACATTCCCCGAAGGGGATATTAAACATAATATTGTATTTTTAAAAAGAGGAAACGGTAAAATGGTTGGTAAGATAATCTCTTATGCCGTGGGAATGTGGGCAATACTCTTAATTGCTAGCGTTGTCGCCAAGGGGATCCCCATAAATGTTGCCCTATCAAATATGTTATCTCCATTTATGATCATTGCTTGCCTCGCATTTGGTGTGGTTGGTGCTTTTTTAAAGTAATTTATTATAGGAATAATAGTTTTGAAACATCAATTTCATAATTATTATGATGAAGAAAAGGAGGTGTCTATGAAATGGATTGAGAAGGTTGAAAAATTGGTTATAAAAAAATACACGATTATCTTTGTAATCTTGACTGTCTTGTTAATGACGAATAGCGAATCAAATGGAGGAAGTCTCGTCGATGCGGCTAAGAAAGGCGACTCGGCAACCGTAAGTCAATTATTAAAGGGCGGGGCGAAAGTAGATGCCAAGGATTCCGACGGAGTAACCGCTCTCATGTATGCAGCAGAAGGTGGTCACTTAAAAGTGGTTAACCTTCTTCTGCAAAAAGGTGCCAACCCTAATCTTCGCGATTCACGATTTGGAATGACAGCACTGATGGTATCTGCGGCGGAGGGTCATACTGAAGTAGTTCGTTCTCTGCTTAACTCAAAGGCCGATGTTAACGCGAAAGACCGAAACCTCGGGGCAACTGCGTTGATGGGTGCCGCAGAGCATGGTCACACGGCAATAATAGAAATGCTAATCTCCAAAGGGGCTGATGTAAATGTCAAAGACAAGAGAGGGTTCAATGCTCTTGCTCAGTCTGCAACAAATGGTCACCTTGAGATAGTTAAACTTTTAGTAAGTAAGGGAGCAAACATTAACGCTCAAGATATAAAATATGGAGCGACACCATTAATGGGTGCAGCAGCCAACGGACATAAATCAATTGTCGAGTTCCTGTTAGAGAAAGGAGCTAATCCGAAGCTCAAGCGAAGAATGGATATACGGCTCTGGACTTCGCCCGCGCCAAGGGGCAAAATCACATTGTACAGCTATTGTCTAAATAACATATAAACAAACAGCGAGGCAACCAGAAGGAGATCGCGTAATGAAAAGAAGCTCACTGACAACAAACATTATGAGTATTGTTTGGTGGATAATTATTTCTATTGTTTCTTCGTTTTTATGCATTGGCTGTCCTGGCTCTCCATCGGCGCCTAAGGCCGAACAGGAGGCCGCAAAGAAGTTCGTTCCCGAGCCCGGAAAAGCCATCATTTACATTTACAGAGATACCATGGTTGCAGCGATTCAAATGTTTCGTATATATTTAGATGGCGGATTAGTTGGTGATTCGAAAAACCAAGCATTCTTTCGACAGGTCGTCACTCCAGGCCCTCATCAAATCAGCGTATCAAATCTTCGGGGAACACATCGAGACTCTCTATCTATTAGCACCGAAGCAGGAAAAATATACTACATTGAACTGGAGATCGGTCCCAATCCTGTATCAGGTATTCCAAAGTTGAAAATTGCTGACGAAACTGGAGCACAAAGTACAATTCGTAGATGTGCTTTGCTTCAAAGCGGAACAAGTGCAATGTCCAGATGAAGACATTTTTACAGAATATTAAAGCAATATAACTATCTGTACCTCGACACGAAAGAGGTTCCCATGGACGAACAAGAAATCAAGCACACAATCTTAAAAATTCTACAGCCATTGGAACAAAAAGAAAACCGCGCTGGCATGGTCACGGGTATTGGACTACTTGCGGCTATTGGCTTATCGATCCTGACTTATGTTCTCGGCTTTGGTCTTGGTTCGGCCGCCATTATTGGAGTGTCAGCATTTGGAATCGCAGGGGGTGCGTGCGCAATAATTTCAGAACCTGCAAAGAATCGAGCGTTCAAATCTTATTGCCAGACGTTCCCACCGAATTCAACAGAACGAAGCTCAGCTGACCGCATTTTGTCCTCCTTGGACGAGCCCAAGCTTGCCGCAAATGCTATCCGAAAGAAACTCGGCGTGAAGAGCGCAGAAGAAGTCCGCCGTGGGGAACAGGCTAGATCCGAGGCCGAAGCTGCGATGAGTCGCATGAAACGGACACGGGACGCTTGGACCATAACAGACACCTTCAAATGCGGATCCTGCGATTCGTATGTTGACTGGAGCCAAGGAGGTAAGAACAACAACTGTCCCCGATGTAAAGCGACCCTCTTCTTACCTGCTGATATGGCCTGTCCGTCGTGCGGAGGGTCGAGTATAGGAATTATCAGTAAGCCCCGCAGGACGGGAAAGCTGACTGGATTGCTCATGTATGGACCAGTAGGCCTAGTGGCGGGTTCAGTTCTTGATAGTGTAAAGGATGGTTTGGAACGACAAGTGCGACAAAAGATTAGAAATCCAGTCTTCTGCTGCGAATCCTGTAAAACATTTTGGGGCATAAAGATGCCCGTAGGGACACAGTGACAAAAGTAAGGAAGAATGAGTAAAGTAAAGGGAGGTGTTCAAAGAATAAAAACAGCTATAGTTGGGTGTTTATCCTCGTTTTCGAGCTGTGTCGCTCGAACGTAACTATCGAGCAACTGAAAGATTAAGACTTTCCTTTGATAAGACAGACCAATTTTTGATATGTACTAATTACACACCTAACGCCCACCAAATGCCCAATTGACCACCATTCTGGCCACCTTTATCCTTTAAGGCAGCAAAGACGAGAGGATAATGAGTGGCCGGTATTGTCAGGCGGGCGTTAATGGGGTTGTTCAGGATCAAAGAACAGCCGCACTTTCCTGAAAAAGATCGCTTCTTCTTCCTGTCCCCCCACCTGCTGCTGGCCCATGGAGGGCTGACAGAGCCATATCGGGAGCACGTCTGGGTATATGCCTGCATCAACGCCATAGCCCAGAACATCAGCGGCATTCCCTTGCTTTTTTTCACAGGCAATCGCCAAGACAAAAAGGGGGTGGATAACCACCCCATGGTCCGGGTATTCGAGTCCCCTAACCCATTGATGGCCGGGGGTCAACTCATCGAGGCCGCTTTTGTCTTTATGGGAATTTATGGGGAAGCTTTCTACCTCCTTGATCGCGAGCGGGGAAACGAGGTCCCCAAAGAAATCTGGACCTTTCCGCCTACCCGCTTCCGGGAAGTTTTGGATCGGGATACCGGCCTGGTAAGCGGCTGGGTTTACCAGAGAGGCGCTACCCAAGTGCCTTTGGAGTCGCATGAGGTGATCTTTTTTCGCTACTTCAACCCTTACCATGACCTCCGGGGCTTGAGTCCTCTGGCCGCAGCTCAGGCGGGGGTGAACCAGGACTACTGGGCCTCCCGTTACAATCAGGCCTTTTTCCAAAACTCGGCCATACCCCTGGGGGTTTTGGAGGTGTCCGGCAATCTGGATGATGATGAGTTCCAGCGCATAAAGGCCCAGTGGTCTGACCGTCACCAGGGAGTAAACAAGGCCCACTCCATCGCCATCCTGGAGGGAGGCACCACTTATAAACAGATCGGATTGAGCCAGAAAGACATGGACTTTCTAGCCCAGCGCAAGTGGAACCGGGAAGAGATCATGGCGGTGTTCAAGGTGCCCAAAGGAGAATTGGGAATTTACGAGGACATCAACTACGCCACCGCCAGGGTGCAGGACAAGGTCTTCTGGCAAAAAACCCTGCTCCCCAAGATGAGCAACTTTGAGGCCACCCTCTGGACACAGCTTTTTTCGAAAATCGAAGGCGGTCGTTTCTGGGCCGAGTTCGACTATTCTGGAATCGACGCTATCCAGGAAGATTTCAAGGAAAAGGTGGAGACCGGCCAAAAGCTCTGGCAGATGGGCTGGCCTATCAACCAGATCAATGAACGCTTGGACCTGGGGATGGAAGCGGTGCCCTGGGGTGATACCTGGTTTGCCCCCTTCAACCTGACGCCGGTGGGCGAGAACATTAGTCCTCCTGAGAAGTCCATTCCAAACCCCCTCCCTTACAACCGGGCCGGGGCGGCCGGTCCCTTCCTCCCGCCGGCCGCCCCTGTCCACCTTGTCCGGGGGTTTGACGGGGAGGCCTATTGGAAGACGTATCTGAGCCTGCACACTCCCCTGGAGAAGAAGTTCGAGGGCAAGGTCAGGCGCTTTTTCTTCGGGCAGAGGAAGCGCCAGTTGCGGCGGTTGGAGGAAAACCTGGGGCGGGGTCTGACCCGGGAGCTGGCGGTGGAATCCTTGTTGCTGAACCCGGAGGTGGAAAACGGCCTGCTTAAGAAGCTGGTCTGGCCCCTGTACCTGGATATCGGCACCGCTGCGGGGCAGGCTCTCTTGGCCGAGATGGGGGCTGACCCTGAACTCTTCACCCTGGTGGACTCCCCGGCCATGGCCGCCCTGGAAAACAAGCTTATCAAGGTGGTGGGGATCAACGACACGGTGCGGGAGCAACTGCGGGACACCCTGATCGAGGGGCTGGGAAAGATGGAAACCACCGCCGAACTCATGGACCGGGTGAGGAAAGTCTACAACTTCGCCCAGTCCCGGGCACTGACCATAGCTCGGACCGAGACGGGCCAGGCGGCGGGAGCAGCCCGGGACGCGGCTATGGGGCAGATGCAGGTGGTGAAGCGCCGCTGGGTGACCGCCGGGGACGAGCACGTCAGACAATCACACCAGATGCTAAGCGGTGTGGTGGTGGAGCGAGGCCAGGCTTTTCCCAACGGCTGCCGCTTCCCCTGCGACCCCGGCGGGCCAGCGGGGGAGATTATCAACTGCCGTTGCGTGGCCGCGCCGGTGGTGTGAGGAGACCAAAAACATGGAGCTGATCCACAAGACCCTGGACTTTGAAGTGAAACAGGTGGGTGACCCCAAAGACCGGACCCTGGAATTCCTGGGCTCCACCGCGGACGTGGACCGTTACGGTGACGTCATCGAGGTGGAGGGCTGGGACCTGAAGAATTACAAAAAGAACCCGGTTTTCCTCTGGACCCACGACTACAAGCAGCCGCCTGTCGGCAAGGCCGTGAAGGTGGGCAAGACGGAGAAGGGCCTGCTTTTCCAGGTCAAGTTCCCGACGCCAGAGGAGTACACCTTCGCCGACACCATTTACAAGCTCTACCTTGGCGGCTATCTCCGAGCCACCTCGGTGGGGTTCCGGGACCTGGAACGGGAGCCCATCACCGACAAGGAGGGCCGGCAGACGGGGTTCCGCTACAAGAAGCAGGAACTCTACGAGCTCTCTGCGGTGCCCGTCCCGGCCAATCCCAACGCCCTGGTCATGGCGGTGC
>VGSX01000198.1 GCA_016874895.1 Deltaproteobacteria bacterium | reverse complement strand
TGCTGACTGATCGCCGGCAGCGTCTTTTTTTGGTGCGCCTGGCCAAGGCGGCCAGCAGATTTAAGGTGGCGACACTCTTGGGGCATTTACGGCTGCCGGTGCTGATTGTCTGGGGCAGGCAGGACGTCATCACCCCGCCGGAGGTGGCCTATGATTTCCAGGCTCGCTTGCCCGGGGCCCAACTGGAATTCATCGAAGGCTGCGGCCATTCGCCCCCGTTGGAGCAGCCGTTCTGCTTCAGCCGGATCATGCGACAGTTTCTCCGGAGGATTTAGTGGGTTTGGAGGCGTTGGAGCGCTCGTGACCTGAGAAAAACGGCGAAGTACAGGCTTTCTGGCCTGTGCCGGCAGACGAAATTGGCGTGCCTGTAACGCCCTGTAAGCAAAAGGCTAAAGGCGGGAGGCGCTTCGCTTTCCCGTCCTCCATCTGATGGGCAGGATTGATCGCGGGCTATCTTGGAGCGGAGCACCAGCCGGGTCGACTTATGATGAAAAAAAGCGTGGTTGCCATTCTGGTTCTGCTGGTTGTGGCAGGTGGGTTTGTATCATGGCGGTTGTGGCGCACCCAGAATGATTTTCAGGGTAAGTTACGACTCATGGGCCATATTGAGGCCACCGAAACCGACCTGTCATTTAAAGTTCCCGGAATTATTAGGAAAATAAACTTTCAAGAGGGAGATTATATCTCGGCCGGGGACGTGGTGGCTCAATTGGACGCCCAGGACTTGCGGGATGAGGTGGCCGCGGCCCAGGCCCGGCTGAAAGCGGCCCAGGCGGTGTTGGACCGGCTGTTGGCCGGCTCCCGCCCCCAGGAGATTGCCGAAGCCAAGGCGGCGGTCCTGCAGGCCCAGGCCGACCTGGAGAATAAAAGACTGGATTATGAGCGCATGGAAGGCCTGCTGGGACGGCGGGCCGTGCCGGTTTCCCGGCGGGACGATGCCCGGGCGGCTTACCTCGTGTCCCAGGAGGTCATGCGCCGGGCCCAGGAGACCTACAGCCTGGTGCAGGAAGGTCCCCGGCGGGAGGACATCGCCCAGGCCCGGGCGGAGGTAAAACAGGCCCAGGCCAACCTGGATCTGGCCCAGACCCGGTTGAGCTATGCCACCCTAGTGGCGCCTTCCAACGGGGTGGTCCTGGCCCGGCCGGCGGAGCCGGGGGAGGTGGCCGCCATCGGCTCCGTTGTGCTGACCACCGGCGACCTGGATAACGTCTATGTGGAGGCTTATATACCCGGAGCTGATCTGGGCAAGGTGCGCTACGGGCAAAAAGCCATAGTCACCGTTGACTCCTATCCGGACAGGACATATGCCGGTTGGGTATCCTTCATTAACTCCAAGGCCGAGTTCACCCCGAAGACCGTGGAAACCTTTAAAGAGCGGGTAGCGCTGGTGTATCGTACCAAAATTCGGGTGGAGAACCCCCATCACGAGCTTAAACCGGGTATGCCGGCCGAGGCCGTAATTTTCCTGGAAGATGACCCCGCCGGAAACCGTCATTCACGTTGAGGGCCTGACCAAACGCTTCGGAAGCCTGACGGCCGTGGAAGACCTCAGTGTCAGGGTGGTGGCCGGGGAATCCTTTGCCCTGGTGGGGCCGGACGGGGCAGGCAAGACCACCACCATCCGCCTGCTCTGCGGCATCATGGACCCGGATGACGGCCAGGCCCAGGTATTGGGCTTTGACACGGTCCGGGAGCCCGAAAACATCAAGGAGCAGATCGGCTATATGCCCCAGCGTTTCGGGCTCTACGATGATCTCACCGTCGCTGAAAATCTGAATTTTTACGCTGATATTTATCGGGTGTCGAAGGCAGCCAGGAAGGAGCGGACTCCGGAACTGCTGGCCTTCGCCAACCTGGACCGGTTTCAAGACCGGCTGGCGGCCAACCTCTCCGGCGGCATGCGGCAAAAGTTAGGGCTCATCTGCACCCTGGTGCACCGGCCCCGGATTATTTTCCTGGATGAACCGACTTTCGGCGTGGATCCGGTTTCCCGCCGGGAATTCTGGCAGATTCTCTATCACCTCCTGGTATCCGGCATTACCATTTTCCTGTCCACATCCTATATGGATGAGGCGGAAAGGGCGCACCGGGTCGGTCTGCTCCACCAGGGTCGTTTGTTGCTGGCGGACACCCCCAGGGCAGTCAAGGACCGTTTCCAGGGAGAACTTTTGGAGGCCCGCAACAGTGCCCTCCAGAACGCCAAAAGGGTGTTGACCGGGCATCCCTTGGCCAAACAGGCCCTTTTGATGGGAGACCGCTTGATGATCACCGTGGATCACGGCCCCACGGCCCTGGAGCCCCTCAGGCAATACCTGCTTGATGCCGGGTTGGCGGATATTACTCTCAAGGTTGCCGAACCCGGGCTGGAGGATGTCTTTGTCCAGGTGATCAGCCGGCAGAAAGCCGAATTTTCGCATTAAAAAGAGTACGGGGCGCCCTATAATGCTTAAACTTTAAACCCCGAACTTTGACCCAGTTTAGGAGCTTATGTTGGCCCCTGACCAAGAGCCGGCCATCGTAGTGCAGGACCTGACCAAGGTATTCGGCAAGTTCACCGCGGTGGACCGCATCAATTTTACCGTGCCCCGGGGAGAGATTTTCGGGTTTCTGGGACCCAACGGGGCGGGTAAGTCCACCACCATCCGGATGCTCTGCGGGCTTTTGCAGCCCACCAGCGGCAGTGGCAGGGTGGCGGGGTGGGATATTGTCCACCAGATGGATCAGGTCAAACACCATATCGGCTACATGTCCCAGAGATTTTCCCTCTATGAAGACCTCACGGCCATGGAAAATCTTACTTTCTTCGGGGGGGTGTACGGACTGAGCCAAGAACGCCTGGCGGCCCGGGCCGAAACCGTGCTGCAGCAGGTGGGCTTATGGGAGCGCCGGGGGGAATTGACCCGCAATCTGGCCCTGGGTTTACGGCAGCGCCTGGCCCTGGCCTCGGCCCTGCTGCACGAACCGCCCATCCTCTTCCTGGATGAGCCCACCAGCGGGGTTGATCCCATTTCCCGCCGCACCTTCTGGGATATGATCTATGCCCTGGCAGAGAAGGGCGTCACCATCCTGGTGACCACCCACTACATGGAAGAAGCGGAGTTCTGTGACCGCCTGGTACTGATTTATCAGGGCCGACTCATTGCCCAGGGTCCTCCCCGGGACCTGAAAAAACTCGTCCCGGAGGATATTATTGCGGTGTATCCGGACCGCTTGGGAGAAAGCCTGGACCTCTTGCGGCGGTTGCCCCAGTTCACTGATGTGGCGGTATTCGGGGACGGCCTGCATATCAGCACCGCGGAGGTGGCCGCGGGAGAACGCCAACTCCGTACGATCCTGGCAGAGCACGGCATTACGGTGCGCGACCTGCAGCGGATTAAACCCAGTCTGGAGGACGCTTTCATCTCCCTCATTGAACGGGCGGGACAAGAGAGGGAAGAGTGATAAGTTGAACCTTTCAAAACCGGGCCATAAACTTTAAGACGGGCAGCCTTCCCATGGACCTCATCCGCACCTGGGCGATTTTTCGCAAAGAGCTCATCCACATCCGGCGGGATCCGGCCAGCCTGGTTCAGGTCATCCTGATTCCGGTAATCTTGCTCCTGATTAACGGCTACGCCTTGAATTTCGACCTGAAAGACACCCCCCTGGCGGTGTACAATCAGGATGGCAGCCGCCTCAGTCAAGACCTGGTGCAGCGCTTCCAGGCCAGCCGTTATTTCGAGATTTACCGCTATGTAAAGAATTATGAGGCAATATCAAATTTAATAAATACCCGGGCAGTCATGGCGGCCCTGGTCATTCCCCATGATTTTTCCCGCCGGCTTAAAGCGGGGCAAACCGTCAAAATACAGCTCATCGTGGACGGCGTCAACGCCAACACCGCCAACCTGATCATCACCTACACCCAGGGCATCGGCCTGGCCTATAATCAAAACCTCCTCCTGGAGCGTTTGCACCTGCACGGTCTGACGACCATTGCGGCTCCCTTGGTGAGCGAACCCCGGCTGTGGTTCAACGAGGACCTGGAGAGCCGCAATTTTATCGTGCCCGGCCTCATCGCCATTATCATGACCATCGTGGGGGCCCTGCTCACCGCATTGTGCATCATCCGGGAAAAGGAGCGGGGCAGCATGGAGGGGCTCATGGGCACGCCCCTGAAAAAATCCGAGCTTATTCTCGGGAAACTGGGCCCCTATTTCCTCATCGGCATGATAGACATGGTGATCGCCATGGCCATGGGGAAATTTTTGTTTCAGGTGCCTTTTCGGGGGAGTTTAACCCTCTTCGTCGCCCTTTCGGCCCTTTTTCTCATCGTGGTGCTGGGCCAGGGGCTGTTAATCTCCGTAACCTCCAAAAGCCAGTTGGAGGCCTATCAGATGGCCATTCTCACCACCTTTCTGCCCTCCTTTCTGCTCTCCGGGGCCATTTTTGGAATCAGACAGATGCCCGAGGTCTTGCAGTGGGTGACCTATCTGGTGCCGGCCACTTACCTGGTGAACATCAGCAAAGGGATCTACCTCAAGGGACTGGGCCTGGACCTGCTGTGGCCGGATGCCTTGATCCTGGCTGTATTCGCCCTGTTCTTTCTGGTAGCCTCGGGCCGGAAATTCGAGAAAAAGATAACCTGACGCCATGTGGAAACGTATCCGCCATATAATCATTAAAGAATTCATCCAGGCGGTGCGGGACCCGCGCCTGCGGATATTTATCATCCTGCCGCCCATTATCCAATTGCTCACTTATGGTTATGCCATTAATTTCGATTTCCGGCAGATTCCCATGGCAGTCTGGGACGAGGCCGGCACTTCCCAGAGCCGGGAGTTCATCCAGAGGTTCAGCCGCACAGATTTTTTTTCGGTGGACGAGGTCATTCACAGTCCCCGGGAAATGGAGAATCTCATCGACCGCCACCTGGTCACCATGGTGATGCATCTGCCCTGGGATTTCAGTAAAAGGCTCCAGGCCGGGCAGAGTGCGCCGGTGCAGTTGATCCTGGACGGCACCGATTCCAATGCGGCGCTCATCACCAGCCGTTATGCCAACACCATCATCTATGATTATTCCACCGAAATCCTGCAAAAGCGGCTTAATCAGCTGGGATTGGGACAAGAAATGAATGCTCCTCTGGTCGTAGAGGAGCGGACCTGGTTTAATCCGAACCGGTCCAGCGCCGTCTCCTTCATTCCCGGGGTGGTGGCCATGGTGGTCATGCTGGTGAGTCTGCAGCTCACGGCCCTGGCAGTGGTGCGGGAAAAGGAAATCGGCACTTTGGAGCAGCTCCTGGTTTCACCTATCCGGCCCGTGGAACTCTTGCTGGGGAAAACCATTCCCTTTATCATCATCTCACTGGCGGACGTGGCCCTGGTCATCCTCATCGCCATGTTCTGGTTCGAGGTGCCTTTTCGGGGCAATCCTTTGATCTTGCTGCTGGCCACCATCCTGTTTCTTTTCTGCACCGTAGGAGGGGGCTTGTTTATTTCCACGGTAAGTTCCACCCAACAACAGGCCATGATGATCAGCGTTTTTTTCTTCATGCCCGCTATTCTGCTCTCCGGCCTGGTATTTCCCATCCACAATATGCCCTTGCCGGCCCAGATCATTACTTATTTCAATCCGTTGAGCCATTTCATTGTCGTGCTCCAGGATTTATTCCTCAAGGGGGTGGGGCTGACGGTCCTGTGGCGAGAGATGGCGGTCATGGCAGTCCAGGGGGGCGCCCTGCTGACCCTGTCGGTCTGGCGCTTTCACCGGCACCTGGGATAATAAGTTCGAGGCGGTCGGCGCCATGCCCCGCCTCACCATCAAGGTGGTGTTACCGTAAAAATCCCCCTGAATCCCCCCACAGGTTAGTTGATAGCTAATATCTTAACCTGAAACTGGAAACCAGAAACCGGAAACGGTATTAATTACGCGGGAAGGCGCCTCCAGGCCATGACGGTTTCAATCCGCTTCCGGCGCCTCTTCCGGGGGGACAGTTTCCGGCTTTTCCGTGAGTTGGTAAAGCTCCCGCTGCAGCAGCCGGTGGTAGGGGGTGAATTCCCGCCCGGAGGTGTCCGCCTGGAGGTGCTGCTCCATCATTTTCATTTTGGCGTCCAGGTCATCCACAAAATAGACCAGCATTGCCTCCCGGGTTTTGGGAAGCACCGGCGAGCCGAATTCCTGGAACCCGTGATGGGTAATAATGATATGTTCCAACTGGAGCAACAGGCCCTGGTCCGGGAAGTGGCATTCGACTGCGGCTTGCCTGATCATCTCCCAGCCCAGGACGATGTGACCCAGGAGCTGGCCGGTAACGGTGTATTCCGGGGCGTAGGGCTGCGCCAATTCCTTGAGCTTGCCGATATCGTGCAGGATGGCCCCGGCCACCACCAGCTGCCGGTTGAGATTGGGATAGAGCCTGGCCGTCTGGCAGGCCAGGCGGGCCACGAACCAGGTATGCTCCAACAACCCTCCCTCATAGGCATGGTGAATGCGGCGCGCCGCGGGCGCGAGCTGCCAGGTGGACTCATGCTGCTGCAGCAGAGATAAAACCAGCTCCTGAAGCGGCCCGCTGAGTTCCTGGTCCACCAGGTCCAGCAGGTCCCGCCACATCATTGCCCGGTCATAGGGAGTGCTGGGGTGCAGCAGTGAGACATCGAAGTCCTTGAGCTCCTGTTTAATCTGGCGTATCTGCTCCACGGTCCAAATCTTCTGGACCGTAAGCTGCAACTCGCCTCGAAACGGTCTGAGCTGCCCCACCACCGCGACGTAGTCCCCCACGCGGAATGGCCCCGGAAAATCCTTTAAGACATTGGACCAGAG
>VGSX01000197.1 GCA_016874895.1 Deltaproteobacteria bacterium | reverse complement strand
GGTGAATTGTTTTGGCTGCATCGTTCTCTAGGTAACTACCCACCGGCGTGCTCCCAATTCCGATGCTTTCATTATGCAACATATTTAATGATTTTCTTTATAGAGGAAATAACCCGGCTCGGGCTAAAAGCAAGCCGCAGACGTATTTTACCTTCTGGATGAGCGGCATAAAAACCTTGCCTATCTAATTGAATACTGCCAGGCGGCTTTGAATTAAGCTGTCGGTCAATTTCTTTCACTCCCCATTCGAAACAGAATAGTAATGCAGGGGGCTTCAGGGCCTTATGCCATGAACGCCCTCCCTTGAGAACATGATATACCCGTTCAATTGACCAAGCCTGCCAATCTATCAGGTTTTCTTCGGGTTTTATTCTTCGGGCTCGATGGGGGCAGGGCAAATGTCTTTGAATTTTGGGCTTTGCGGTTCCTGCAACGATTTCATCCAATGAATGGACCAAGAGTTCAGCCCCCAATTGACTAGCCTTGTGCATAACACGAGAGGGGTCTTCTCCAAGCTGAATAGGAAAGGATTCTTGTTTTATGATGTCTCCAGTATCTTCCCCTTCATCCAAATAATGGACTGTAACTCCACCCTCGATGTCCATAAAATAATATGTCCAAAACAACGGGGTTGGGCCTCTATACTTCGGAAGTAATGACGGATGAACATTAATACAACCATAAGGTGGTATTGTCAAAGTTGACTTACGTAATAATTGAGACATAGACGCTACACAACAAATATCAGGCTTTTGTTTTACAATAAATGTTTCCATTTCTGATACATTATTTTTTGTCAATAAGAAATATTGAGCATTGAATTTCTTGGCGAACCACTTGAGGTCGCGAAACTGTTTGATGCGATGAAACAATCTATATATTTTATTTCTTATAACATTTTTTTCATTTATATCTTTAGCTGCGGATTCGACAATTCCTACAACATTATACTTTTTAGCTACTGCCATTAAAGGCAAAATAGAAAATGACCCACTTTTACCTATAAATAATATTCTTAACATATTCATAAGTTACTACTCATTTATTATTTGACCAATTTAATCATAATAATCTCTAAAAATATTATTTCGCCCCCTTATAATGCATGATGGCATACCAAGATAAGAATATTCCGAAGGAATAGGCAATACAACCGGCAACGCTTAAAAGGAAGATTGCCGCAATAGCGTCCATGCCTAATTTTGCCGCTAGCAGAACTGCACCGCACATAAGAATCGTTCTTAATAGTTCCCGCACCAGAAATAAACCTTGTCTCTCCAATATATCAACCGTACTGCCTAGAGGATTGGAAACGAGTCGTAATATCAACATTATGGAAAGGACTTGAACATATAACCCTGCGGGTTTCCAGTCCTCGCCGAACACAATGGAAAATAACATCTGCGCTGGGAGAGCCAGCACCAGAATAATGGGCGCTGCCACAATAAATTGAATTTTAAGGGTTTTCCAAAATAATTTGGGCAATCCCTCCGGCGACTGTTTTGCCAGTTTCGCAGATTCCGCCATATAGACTTGGGCCAATGATGTTCCGAGCAATGTCATCGGCGCCACAATTACCCATTGCGCCAGCGCAAACCATCCAGCCACTTTTAAACCATAGAATATTGCAATTAAAATGGAAGGGAGTTTAACGCCCGTGCTGTTCAAGAGGGCGGCGGCGCCGGACAACAGGGGAAACCGTTTATATCGCCTGATCCCCCGATTTATCCCCGCAAAATTTGTTCTTCTTAATGATTCTTTATCCTGGCGCCAGGCCGATAAGGCCAGCCGCGTACTACCGCTGCATTGACCCACCACATCACCAATCAAGAGCCCGGCCGGACCGAAGCCCAAGAGACCTAAGCTTATCTGGGCCAGGCTCCGGCCAAAACTCTGGGTGATTTTGGTCCAGGCAATAAGAGAGAAATTCTGCTTGCGGATGGCCCAAAAATTTAGCACCTGGTAAGAGCCGGCCCCCAACACACCTAATGGCAACAGCCAAATATAGGGGCCGACGTATTGGGCTTTAATTAAATGAAGGGTCTGTTGGCCAAACAACCAGACCAGCAGAATGGTAAATATGGTCATTGATATTACTATCAATAAGCAGAGTACAACTATGTCGGCTGCATATTTATCATCCTGGGGTAAGGGAATGGCTATTTGGTAGCGCAATGAGGCTACCACCACTATTATTGCCAAAATGGAACCATAAACCTCGAATATTCCCAGGTCGCTGGGAGTATAAAGGCGAGTTATGACCGGGGTTGCGGCAATGGTCAATACCTGTCCCAAAAGGGTTCCGGACATCAGCGTCAGGACATTACGTCCAAAACTTCCCCTCAAGGGGAGGTAAGATTTAAAGAATGAAATGACGGAGATACCCATAATATGCTAACTTAGGTTATTGACAATCCTTTCCTGGTCAGCTGCAATCAGATAGGGGTGCATAGGCAAAGATAAGATTTGCCTGGAGGCGTGCTCGCTGATGGAAAAATCCCCTTTTTGATAACCCAAATGAGCGAAGGCCCCCTGCAGATGCAAGGGCAGGGGATAATAGACGGCGGTGGGGATGCCGGCCTGCTTCAACTTCTCCTGCAGGGCGGCCCGATTATCGCTGAGCACCGAATATTGCGCCCAGACCGAAGTGCATTCCGGCGCCACGTAGGGGACCTGCACCACCTCTTTCAGGGCCTGGCTGTAACGCAGGGCCACCTCCTGGCGGGCGGAGACTTCCTGGTCGAAGACCTCCAGCTTGGCCAGCAGGATCGCGGCCTGGATGGTATCCAGCCTTCCGTTGATGCCGAGGCGCACGTTGTCGTACTTATGAGTCCCCTGGCCGTGGATCCGGATGGATCTCAAAACCGCGGCCAGTTCATCGCTATCAGTAAATATTGCCCCGCCATCGCCGTAACAGCCCAATGGCTTGGCCGGAAAGAATGAGGTGGCGGCCACTTCGGCCAGGGAGCCGGCTCGCTGCCCCTTATAGGCGCCCCCGAAGGACTGGGCCGCGTCTTCCAGGACGAAGAGGCCGCGCTGCCTGGCGATTTCATTAATGCGATCATAATCCGCGGGCTGGCCGAAGAGGTCCACCGGGATGATACCTTTGGGCCGGAGATGCGCGGTTTTGGGGTTCCGGTCCAAATTGACGATGGCCACGGCCAGGGCTGCCGGATCAATATTGAAGGTTTTCGGGTCAATATCCACAAAAACCGGCGTGGCCCCCAGGAGTTGGATCACCTCCGCGGTGGCGATGAAGGTGAAGGGGGTGGTAAAGATGGCATCTCCCGGACCCACCCCGTAAGCCATGAGGGGCATGAGCAAGGCGTCGGTGCCGGAGGAGCAGGAAATGGCGTGTTTGACCCCCACATATGACGCCAGCCTGGCCTCCAATTCCTTGATTTCCGGGCCCATGATGTACTGGCCGTGGGCCAGGACCGTTTGGATTCTCTCCATTATCTGGGGATAAATGGCCTGCTGCTGGGCCTTCAGGTCGATAAAATTAATAGTCATTGGGCTGCACTCCGTGGCGATTCATTTAGCGGCGCCAAGCCGCTTTCCATCTTCTCGTACTGCTCCCCGCAAGCCTCGCAATCGAGGTCCGGGGTCAACTTGCTGCCGCATGCGCACATCCATCCCACTCGCCGGGCGGGGTTGCCCACCACCAGGGCATAGTCCGGCACGTCCCGGGTCACCACCGCACCGGCCCCCACAAAAGCATAGCGGCCAATGGTATTGCCGCAGACGATGGTGGCATTGGCGCCGATGGACGCGCCGGTCTTGACCAGGGTGGGTCGAACTTCGTCCATCCGCCGGATGTGCGCCCGGGGATTATATACATTGGTGAATACCATGGATGGCCCGCAAAACACGTAATCTTCCAGAGTGACGCCTTGATAGACCGAGACATTGTTTTGAATCTTACAGCCGGCGCCGATGACCACTTCGGGACCGATGACCACATTCTGCCCGATGTTACAGTTCTTCCCGATCCGGCAATTTTTAAGGACATGGGTGAAATGCCAAATCTTGCTGCCGGGGCCGATTTCACAGGGAGGGTCAATGATTGCAGTTTCATGGACAAAATAATGCGGTTCGGGAGCCCGGGGTTTCAAGTTTGCCAGGTTGACCGGGGCGCCGCGTTGATCCAGAGAGCGCTGGCAGGCTTCCAACACCTGGAGCACCCGCAAACCCTCCCCACCGTCCGTCCGGGGCGTCCGGCGGGTGCGGATGCACTCCAGGAAATGAGCGCATTCTTCTTTGAGAGGCTCAGTGGCCTCCACCGGCACTATCTCCCCCTCGGCTTTCCGGGCCACCGGCAACCGCTCGATCCAGTCGATCCTATGCGGATAGAGGACCAACTTGCGGTCCTGGGAGACATCATCAAAGACCGCCATCTTTTTATCGCCCACCACCACCAGCATCTGTTCCTTGAAAGGATGGAGCCAGCTCACGAAGATGTGGCCTTTTACCCCGCGGGCAAAGGAGAAGGAGGTCAAGGTCACGTCGGCCACCCGGGATTGCAGGTAACTGCCGCCGTGGGCGCTGACCTCAGTGGGCATCTCCCCCAAGAGAAGGAGAATGACGGAGATATCGTGGGGAGCAAAGCTCCAGAGGATATTTTCTTCGCTGCGGATTTTGCCGATGTTGAGGCGATTGGAATAAACATATTGAATCTTCCCCAGTTCTCCCCCATCTACCAGGCTTTTCAGCTTGAGGACGGCCGCATGATACTGGAGGATGTGTCCCACCATTAAAATCTGCTCGTGCTTTGCCGCCAGTTTGATCAGTTCCTGTCCCTCAGAAGATTCCAATGCCAGGGGTTTTTCCACAAAGACATCTTTTTTAGCCTGTAAAGCCTCCTTGGCGATGGAATAATGAGAGGCCGCGGGGGTGGCAATGGCTACCGCGTCAATAGCCGGATCCCTCAGAAGATCGGAGAAGCTGCTGTAGGTCGGGATTCCCAGGGACGCCGCCGCGGCGCAAGCCCGGGGGTCAGGATCGCACACCGCGGCCAGGGCCCCCAAATCAGCAAAATTCCGGACCAGGTTTTTTCCCCAATGCCCGGCGCCAATAACTGCTACTCTATTGTTTACCTCATCATGGCGCATGCTTATGCCCTTATCAGTTTGGGGTGATTATTTCCGCCGGCTATGGCGTTGCGAGTATCAATCACCAGAGGCGCATGGGTTAAAATGGATCCATAGTCCAGGCAGGAATGGTCGGTGGCAATGAGCGCCAGATCATAGGAAGCCAGACTCTCGGGCGTGAGCGGCACCGAGCGCAAATTGAATTGGTAGCGGCGGGTGCGGGGCATCACCGGAATGTAAGGGTCGTGATAATCCACCCCGGCCCCCCGCTGCAATAGCAGCTCCATCAGTTTTAAACTGGGTGACTCCCGCATATCATCCACATCTTTCTTGTATGCCACACCGATCACCAGAACTTTGGCGCCTTTAATGGATTTGCCGCACTTCTCATTTAGCCCTTGAACGGCCCGCTCCACCACGAAATAGGGCATATAGGTATTGATTTCCCCGGCCAGCTCAATGAACCGGGTGCTGAAATCATATTCCCGGGCCTTCCAGGTCAAATAAAAGGGGTCAATGGGAATGCAATGCCCGCCGAGGCCCGGTCCTGGATAAAACGCCTGGAAGCCAAAGGGCTTGGTTTTGGCCGCGTTGATGACTTCGTGGATATCGATATCCATCCGTAGGCAAAGCATCTTGAGTTCGTTGACCAACGCGATGTTGACGGCGCGGTAAATGTTTTCCAGAAGCTTGGTCATCTCCGCTGCCCGGGTGGATGATACGGCCTCTACCCGATCAATGATCTGGCCGTAAAGGGCCTCACCCAAGCGCAGGCAGCCCTCCGTCACACCCCCAACTACCTTGGGGATGTTGTGCACTTGATAAACGGGATTGCCCGGATCTTCTCTTTCCGGTGAGTATACCAGGAAGAAATCTTGCCCTACCTCCAGGCCATTTCGCCGCAGCACCGGCAGCATGACCTCTTCAGTGGTGCCGGGATAGGTGGTGGATTCCAGCGAAATCAACTGCCCAGATCGTAGAGTGGTGGCAATGTCCCGGGTAGTCTGCTCGACGTAGCGGAGGTCGGGCTCCCGGTGACGATTCAGAGGCGTGGGGACACACACCAGGAGTGCGTCCGGTTCCCCCAAGCGGCCAAGTTCAACGGTCGCCTCAAATCTCTTTTCCGGATGATCCGAAAATCTGGCCGCGGCAATCTCTTCGGGGGATATATGCTTGATATAGGACCGGCCGGCATTTAGGGCCTGGACCTTTTCCGGGTCCGTGTCAAACCCCAATACCTTAAATCCTTGCCGGGAAAAACGCAACACCAGCGGCAGGCCCACGTAACCCAAGCCGATAATGCCGATGCAGGCCCGCCGCGAGACTATTTTAGTTTTGAGTTCGTTTTTCACTTTTTTGATCCATAAACAAATTAAAGTTGAGGGACAAGAAGGGAAGTCCTTAAATCTTTAGTGATTCCGGCTTTATGCGTCACCAAGCCTTCGGCGGGGCCGGAAGGGGATCGGAACTAGTTTTGGAAGTTCTTTTATCGATCGCCCCATAACCTTTTGACCATTTGGACTCGGGCGCGCGTCCGACGTCAGGTTGCGGGGTATATTCAGGCAAAATTTCAACCAGCTTGTTGCGGATGGCCTGGGCGTCATGGGTCTGGGCGACGCGATAAAGGGATGCCAGAGACTCCTCCAGCCACTTGATAAACTCTTTCTGGTCCTGTTTGCCGTTCCAGTCGCCGTTGGAGCCAAGGACCAGGATTTTTTCATGGTTGGTGGCGATAATATCCTCACCCTGGGTGATA
>VGSX01000196.1 GCA_016874895.1 Deltaproteobacteria bacterium | reverse complement strand
TCTTGAACAAAATAGCCGCGGATTTTTCTTTCCTGGCCCGAGATCACCAGAAATTCGGGGTGGCCGGCCTGTACGAGAATCCCCAGGGCGAGGTCCTGGCCGTGGCGCCGACGGGGAACTGGGTGAAGTTTTGGCCGAAAATTAAATGGATGAACGCGGCCTTCACCGCCTTGCTGGGGGAGGGGCCGCACTTAAAAATGACCCCCCTGGCTTTGGGGGGGAACATGGCAGTGGGTGCGTCTCTTTATCGCTGGTTGCCCTTCGACCCCGCCGTGGCCCGGGGCGAAGACATCGACTACGTCATCAATGCCCGGATGTTTCAAGTCCCTTTTTTTATGGACACCGACCTCCGGGTGAGGCACGATCCCCCGGCCAAACCGCACCCCCTGTGGCTCCGGCTGCGCCAGGATTTAGACCGTTTCTGGTATACCCGGGAAAAATTGCTGTCCCAGGAAACCTTGCCGGGGATGACCCGGGTGACCCCGGCGGAGCTCATGCCCTATCCGGGTAATTTCCTCACCGAGGATCTGGAAATACGGGCTTACCAAGCCCATTCCGTGCTGGCCCGGGCCTACCTGGAGGCGGGAAATGGCCCTGATGCCCTGGAGACCTTGCGCAACCTGGAGCTGGTGCAGGGTTCCTGGCCATCACCGGGTGTTTTCCGGACCTATCTCGAAGTGGTAAAAATCTGGCGCCGGCTCCAGGCTTGGCTGTCCCAGCCCCGGGTCCGGGAAGAGGCCCTAAGAGTTCTATGGGGGTGAACTTAGTTAATCCCCCGGAACGCCTAAATCTCCGCCAGACCGGACGGGATGGGATCTTGCCGGCCCTGGGACTGGTGGAGGCCCGGGCCTTTGCCCTAACGGACGTTGTCGCCCTGAAGCAGGCCGATCCGCGTCCCGTCCACCTGGTTTTCCCGGTCAAGGACGCCTCCGAGGCGATTAATCTCTCAAAATTGTTGGCCATTTTAGACCCCTTGGCCCGGTCTGTGATCGATGCCGGCTGGCTGGCCCTGGGGGAAGAAGAGCCGGGGGCCTTGGCTGACCTTACCCAGATCTACTCCTGGGTGCGGCTCTTTCCGGCCCGCCGGTTTCTCCCGCCTGATCAACCTTTGTCCGCCTGGGGCAAGGGCGCGGTCATGCGGGCGCTGCTCTACCACCTGATCCGCAATGAGGGGGTCTGCCATTCGCGGACCATTGTCCAGTTTGTGGATGCCGACATCCTTCCCTCCTTTTTTGCTCCTGAGTGGGTCCTGGGGGCCGTGGGAGCTCTCTTATGGTTTGATCAACTGGAGGCGGCCAAGCTGGTCTATTTTCGGCCCGAAGGGGGACGCCTGAACACTTTTTTGCGCTCCCTGCTGGCGCTTATCCCCCATACCGGCATTCAGCGCCTGCAAAAGTTAGTCTATCTGCTCTCCGGGGAGCTGGCCGGAACCCTGAAGTTTTGGACCACCATGCCATTTAAAGCCGGGTACGGGGTGGAGATCCTGATCCTCTTGGCCCTGGCCCTGGAGAGGGCGCAGATCAGCCCGGCAGGCGGTGATCTGAACCGCTTGGCCCAGGTTTTTGTGGGGGACATGGATCACCGGCACGCCCCCTTAAAATCCACCCGGACGCAGCGAGGCCTGGACCACATGGCGGGTAATGTCTTTCACACGATCTTTGAGGCCCTGGAACAGGCCGGCGTCCTGTCATGGTCCCCGGGCGGTCCCAGCCCGCGCCGCCTGCTTATTCCCACTCCCGGGGCAGAGCCGGATGGCGGCCTTGACTGGTTGGACCTGCCCGTGGGGGAATTGACCTTGGCGCCCTTGCGATGCCTCCCGGAGATTGCCGGGGCCCTGAAGTGAGCAGTTCCTCATGGGCCGGCAGCCCACCCGAAGGCATGAAAAGGTTGTCGGTAATTATGGGGGGCTAATCCGAGTAAATCTCAGGGGCATGGTGCACCGTGCCCCTACAGAGAACTTTTTATGACAGAGAACTTTTCATAACAGATCTATGCGCTTAGCCCACATCGCCCCTCCCTGGATTCCCGTCCCGCCCACCGATTACGGGGGAACCGAACTTATGGTGGATCTCCTGGTTCGGGGTCTGCGGGGGCGAGGTCTGGAGGTCATGGTATTCTGTTCCGGCGACTCCACCCTGGCGGGACCCAAAGCCGGTCCCTTTCCCCGTTCTTTCTGGCCCCCCGAAAAATTCTCGGAAAACCTGCAGTTATCCTACGCCTGGACTTTTTTGCGCCAGGACCCGGTGTCGCTCATCCATTCCCACCTGGAAAATGCCGCCGGCTTCTGGCAGGTCAGCGGCCTGAGCCCGCCCCTGGTGATAACCCTGCACACCCCGGTGACTCCCAGCAAGCGCGATTATTTACTTCATTTTCCCCAGGCGCACCTGGTGGCGGTGAGTGAATTTCAGCGTCGCCGACTCCAGGGGCACCCTCGCCTCCATATGATTCCCCACGGCATTGAGGTGGCGGCTTATGCACCCTCTGGCCCCAAAGAAGACTACCTGCTCTTTCTGGGAAGGATTTACCCTGAAAAAGGCTTGCATACAGCCATCGCGGCGGCTTTGGCGGCGGGGCGCCGACTGGTGGTGGCCGGACCGGTTTTCCCCCCGGATAAACCCTATTTCGAGACGCAGATTGCCCCATTTCTGGACGACCGCCGGATTATCTATGTGGGCCCGGCCGTTTTTGCCCGGAAACAGGACCTCCTGGGAAAAGCCCGGGCCCTGCTCCTCCCCCTGGAGGTGGATGAGGCCTTCGGTCTGGTGATGATCGAGGCCATGGCCTGTGGCACCCCGGTGGTGACCTATGATCGGGGCGCGGCCCCGGAAGTGGTCCGCCACGGGGAGACGGGGTTCATTGCCCGGACCTTCGAGGAATTGTTGGACGGCATCAAAGCCGCAGGCCGGATGGCCCCCCAGGCCTGTCGGGAGCATGTGGCCCGGCATTTCTCCTGGGAGGACATGGTGGAGGCTTATGCCGCCCTCTACCGGACCATCCTCTCATGAAACGAGGGTCCCGAAGCCTGGGAGGGGAATAATTTTAGGCAGCAAAGTAAGATAGGGCGGCCCATGGCCGCCGGAAACGGCGTCCACGACACGCCCCCTAGTGCCTCGAATTTCGAACCTGGTACTTTTCATAGCAAAAGCCAGACTGGAATTTTTTTTAAATCTCCTGTATCTTTGTGGTTAAGTAAGCGTTCAGCGGTCAGCTTGCAGCCGTCAGCTAATGCTTTAAATTCAAATAGTTATTCTAAGGTGGCGGTTCACTGGTTTTTCGCTTAGTTTCCCTAACCCATTGTTTTTGCTGAAAGCTGAAAGCTGATAGCTGATAGCTGATAGCTGAACGCCTACGTGGTTAAAACCTGATGTCCGTTAGCCTTTATGCGCACATAATTTTTAAGCTGGGCATGGTGCGCTTCGCCACTTCGCTGCTGGTAGTGCTGCTCACCAATGTCCTGAACCGGGTTCTCATCGTGGAGTTTCAGACCCCGGCGACGCTGATTGCTTTTATTTTCGCCTTCCAGCACCTGGCGACGCCCTCGGGTCTGATTGCCGGTTACTTTTCGGACCGGTCCAGGGGGGGACGCCGCCGCACGCCTTATATCGTGGCGGGGATGCTCCTGAGCATAGCCGTCATGCCCTTTTTCCCGGCCTGGGGCTGGGCCTTTGCTGCGGATTCCCAGAGTCCATCCCTGCTCTGGATGGGGATCGGCCTGTTTACCCTCTTCGGAGTGGGGACAACCATCTCCGCCACCGCGGTCAACGCCCTGCTGGTGGACCGGATACCCGAAGAGCAGCGCGGCTCCGGCATGACCCTGGTCTGGCTCCTGACCCTGGCGGGATTCATCGTCGGGTCCACTTTCTTCTCGCACCTCGTATCCGGAAACCAGATTCATCGGCTGGAAGTTATTTTCTGGCTCTTCAGCGGCATTGCCCTGGCCATAACCTTCTGGAGCGTCCGGGGGGTGGAGGTTGCCGGAGCCGACGACATGGTGGCGCCTGTCCGGTTGGACGGTATCGGTGATATTTTAATGGGCTGTTACCGGAGCAGTCAGGCCAGACTTTTTTTTTTATTTCTGGCCGCCACGGTTTTTTTTCTGGCCATGCAGACATTTATCCTGGCACCCTATGGCGGAGTGATCTTAAACCTGCCCGTGGGCGAAACGGCCATCTTCGGGGTCTATACCTCCTACGGCACCCTGCTGGGTATGGGAACGGCCTATTGGGGGCAGAAGAAAAACCCCCGGCTGGGGGACAGATTTTTTCTCAGCGCCGGTCTTCTCCTGGGGGCAGTGGCTTTCGGCCTTTTTAGCCTGAGTTCCAGGGGCCCGAATCCGGCCATGGGCGAGGCCGGGTTATGGTTGCTGGGTTTTGCCAAGGGTTTTTTTAATGCCGGCATTTCCTTTTTGACCATGCGATTGACGCACCCGTCCTTTAGCGGGGTCTTTATGGGTCTGTGGAATCTCATTTCCGGGCTGGCCCTGGCTGCGGGTGAGATGGCCGGCGGTTTTTTGTTGGATCAAGGCGTGCGCCTCTGGGGGGACCTGGGGGTCGGCTACGCCATGGTATTTCTGGCAGAGGCTCTGGGGCTGCTGGGATGTCTGGTCATGCTCAGGTTTATCAGCGTCCCGACTTATTGGCGCCAGATTGCCTTGCAGTTAGGTGTGAGGGCTTCCCAGGCCCAACAATGACTTCACCCATGCCCCAAGCACGAATACAGGGAAAAATATGCCGCATCGGCTTCTGATTGTTTTTATCGGTGTTCTACTCCTGGGGTGCGAAGCTTCCGCTCCTCCTCTGGGCCCCCGGGGGTTGTTCACCTACACCCTGGATGCTCAAACCCAGGAAATCCTGCTATTCCAGGATATGAAGGAGATATCTTTAGTGGGGCCGAAGTATGGCCAGAGATTCGTGGGGCTTTATGTTCCGGAAAAATTTCTGCCTTACGAACCCTTTGTCCTGGGACTGGCCACGGAAAGTTCAACGCCCACCATGCTCTACCTCGATGCCCCGTGGGTGCACCGCTACGCCTCCACTAATTGGCTCTATGAACTAGAGCGCACCGGGGTCTTTCAGGTTGAAAAACTTGTCCCGTCTGTCGCCGAGGCCTTTTCGGTGAAGCCCCCTGGGACGGTGGCTAAAAATACCCGGGAATTAATGGCGGTGCCCAACTCCATCAAAGGCAATATCCTCTTCTTCCGTCAGGACCTGTTAACTCGCCATAAAAAAGCGCCCCCCCGCACCTGGGATGAACTCAAGGCAATCTGCCGGGACATCCTGCCCAAAGAAAAATCCTTGAAATACGGCCTGATCTTTCACGTGACGAATTTCGTCAACGATTTTTATCCGATTTTTTGGGGTTTCGGAGGCCGGACGCATGCAGAAGAAGGCAATTTTATTTTCTTGCAGCCGGAAATGCTGGCCATTGCGGAAGCTGCCCTCACCGAACTTGTCAATATGCAGGGTACCCTGGCCCCCGGCCCGGCAGCCCTGGCGGATTTTGTCGGACCTATGACCCTGCGCCGGTCTTTCCTCAGGGGAGAGGCCCTCTTTATGATCAATTGGAACACCCGGCTGCACGACCTGCAGGTCATGCTGCAAAGCCCCGAGTGGGAAGGAAAATCCGGGATAAAATCCCTGGCCGACATCGGGGTGGGACCGATTCCCTTGCAAGCCGGCCATGGCAAACATTACTCGAATATCGGCTCCTTCGGCTGGGGCATCAATCGATTTGCCGTCACGAGTTTTGGCGTCATGGAAAATGCCCGAAAATTTATCAATCTGGTGATCAGCGATGAGTTTCAGATAATACGAGCAGAAAACTCGGGAGAAATTCCCTCTCTGCAAACCGCCCTGAACCAGGTGACCAATCCAAACGTGCTCCGGGTCTACCAGAACATCTTTGCCTCCCCGGAAGTAGTCCTGCATCCCCGGCCGAAAAGTCGCCGTCTGAATAATATTCTGGAAAAACATTTCCTGGAAGCTCTCTACGGCCGGGTCACCCCGGCGGCGGCAATCCAGAATGCCGCAGTTGAATTAAGGCACATTGCCATTTTGGATTAATATGACCAACGACTCTGTCGGAAAAAATCTCCCACTGGCCACAAGACTCCTCCGGCGGCAAGCCCTTATCTTCCTTGTGGCGCTCATCGGCTCCATTCTCATTGTTCTGGTTCCCCTGGGCCTGGTATTCAACACCATGTGGGACGAAGTGACCCAGGCCGTGCAGACGGAAATTGAAAAGGAAGCCGACACCATCGCCCGGTTGCTGGTTTTTGAATTTTCTCACCTGAAAGAACTGGCAGCGCCCGCCGATCTGGACGAGGCCGTGGCCGCCGCGGTCAAACGTCGCCTATGGGAAAAGGTGACGTTTAATGAGACTATCCGGGGAATCGAGCTTATTCACGGGCAATCTGATGCTTTGGGCCGACATTTGACCTATTCCTATTTCCCGGCCAGCCATGCTTCGGCCCGGGCAGAGCTGGGTCCTCAGATTACCCTGAAAAGCTTCACGGGCTCGGAACGGGAACTGATCGGCGTCATCAACCGAGAGCAACGGGTGGACAAAAACCTGCTGGAGGCCATCAATCGAGGCCCCAAACTGGAGGCCGAAATGCTCCTGCGGTATTTCCCCTTATATACCCCGTTACCGGATCAGGGCGCAATCTACTGGGGGGTGACGAAGGTGGGGATCAATATCGACTCCATGCGTCGTTTCCTGATGTTATTGGATTGGGAAAAAGGGGCCTTGCGGCGAGCCTTGCTCTGGATGATGGTGGGGGGCGCCTTTGCCGCCCTGGTTTTGGGCCTGGCGGGATTCCGCCGGGTGATCCGCAAGACCGCAGCGCCTCTCAACGATTACGGCATGCTGACCGAAGCCCTAAAGAGAGGCATCG
>VGSX01000195.1 GCA_016874895.1 Deltaproteobacteria bacterium | reverse complement strand
GCGGCCGCCTGTTTTAAGATAGCGGTCAGCCAGGGCCACGAACACTGCGCCCAGCCCGGCGGTGATGTTGGCCTGATATTTTTTGGCCTGAATGATTTTCTGGAGCCGCTTCTGGGCCGCGGCCCGGTCGGGGTCGGGGAGGGAGCCGAAGAGGAGATTGCCCCCGACGCTCCGGGTGAAGGGCGGATTCATGACGCACAGATCCAGCTCCGGCAGGTAGCCGAAGGGGGACTCGATTTCGCCGTTGCCGGTGATCTGCTTGACATCGCTCACCGCGCCGAACAGGTCCTTGATCTCCAGGAGGCGGCTGTCCATGAAATCCAGGCTGCCCAGGCGGCTGCCCGGCTCCCCGAAGGGCAGGCTGAACAGGTTCATACGTTGAAAGGGGGCTTCGGGGGCCCGCAGGGCCAGGGTGGAGGCGGTGAGATGGATGGCCGAAGGCAAGACGTCGTAACCGTGGATAATCTTTTCCGTCAAAAGTCGATAGATGGCTGCAGAGTCCGGCTTTTCGCCCCGGGCGGCGCAGGCCCTGAGGTAGTTGTCCGTCAGGGTGTCGGCCGCGGCCATGAGCAGGGTGCCGGTGCCGCAGGCCAGATCCGCCACCTGGAGTCTCTCCAGGCGCTCCAGGTCGTGCCATCTCAGGGGCAGGGAGGCATGGCCCAGGGCCAGCTTCAGGAGCAGGATGGCCGCGGGGATGCTGGTGTAATAAGTCCCCAGATACTTCTTGTCGGCCAACAGCTTATGATAAACCCGGCCCATGAGGTCGTGGCGCAGGGCGGCTTTCAGGGCAACTATGTTCTGGGCGCTGTCCCCGAGTATCTTCAGACCTGTGAAAATATCCGCCTGCGCCGACATGGCATCCACTAACTCACTGGCTAAATGGAAAATGGGAAAATAATTAATTTCAGTAACGATAAAGCTCCAGTGCTGTTTAAAAACTCTGTGCAGGAGAGGTTTTTCCTGCAATTGCGTCAGAGGAATCACGCGGGCATCGCTATTTGCTAAAATCTCCTGAAAGATCATGGCGTTGATGATCACCAGGCCGCTAATCCGGCAGATGGCCAGGATTTCTTCGTCGGTCAGGGTGTCCGCCTGGCCCTTGGCCGCGTCCGGGCGGGGCAGGGCCCGGATTCCCAGGATGGCCGCGGCCCGGTGGTAATAGCCGGGGCTGAGGCGGGACAATTGGGCCATTTTTTCCACCGCGGCGTCGATTTCGGCCACCGCCTGGGCCACCACGTCTTCCTGCACCAACTGGTGGAAGGTCTTGTCCAGGAGTTCCGCCAGGTGGTCCAGGGTTCCCGCCACGTAGCCGCTGTCCCCGGATTCCGAAGCCAGGGCCAGGAGCAGGCGGCTGGCCTTGAGGGCCTCGGGCAGGTCCGGGAAGGGGACGGTGCGCAGTTCGGCAGGGAAGACCACCCCGAGGCCGATGTGGGCCAGACCCTGTTCCACCCGGCCCCGGGCCGAGGTCAGGGCCCGTTCTGCGGCCCCGGCCTGATCATCCACCTCCCCCTCGATGACCACCCGCAGACCCCGGTAATCCACCATGATGTCGGGAATCCGGCGGCGGCTGGTCAGAACGGCCTTGATCACCCCTTCGGGCACCGAGATGACGCCCCGCTCCTGGAGCGCCTGGGCCAGGATGACATTGAGAACCTCTTGGCGGTAGGCAGTGGTCATATCAGATTCGATGGTTTATATGACTATAATATTACTACATTAATCCCCTCTCCCCGAGGGGGATGTTGGGATTAAACAATGATCTAAAATGCAGCTCTCATTCTGGTTCCCAAGTTGCACTTGGGAACCCAATATCCCGCCAAGCGAAGCCGGGAAAAAAGTTCCTCGTAAGCGTTCAGCGGTCGGCTTTCAGCCGTCAGCTAATGCTTTAAATTCAAATAGTTATTCTAAGATGGCAGATCGCTGGTTTCTCGATTAGTTTTCTTAACCCATTGTTTTTGCTGAAAGCTGAACGCCTACGGTTCCTCAAAGGTCAGGTTGAATTTTTCTTTCGTATCAGTGAGGGGGCTGAAGGATAACTTCAGGTTGATGATCTGCGGCCCTCCCAGACCCAGGAGGACGGCCCAGGTGAGGGAGAAGCTCAGAACCTGGCGCTCCCACAGGAGCAGGGTCAGCAGGAGAGTGATCAGGCCGTAAACGAGGTAAAGCAGCAGGGCCCAGCGGTTGAAGAGCACCCGGGCTGGGGGCAGCCCTTTCCAGCGGAAGGAGGCCGCTACCTCCGAGAGGATGAAAAGGGTGGACAGACTTAAAACCACCGCCAGGAAAACCGGCAGCGGCATGTTGGTGAGCCAGGCTGGGATCATGGCCGCTTACCCCTGACGCAGGCCCTTGGGGGTAGGTTTCACCATGCCGTTGGCGCTGGCCCACTCGGCGGCATCAATTTTCACCAACCCCTGTTCGGAGGGTTCATCCAGGGCGTCATGGAGGGTGTCGAAATCAAAAAGGGTCCAGGCCTGCAGCTCGGTTTCGCCGGCCGATCCCTTTTCCTGCAAAATATTGAGAATCTGTCTGGCTTCATTTTTTTCCACCATGGCCCCACCTGCGAAGGTTTTGGCTGTGATTATATCTTATTCACCCGTCTCTGGCAAAAAGACTTTTCAGGCGGTCCGGAACGAAGTGACGGAGCCGGGCTGTTTCATGGCACACGGTTCGCACCTAAGAAAGTTAGGGAAGGAAGACAGGAGGCTGGCGGCGCTGGGTGGGACTGAACCCAAACTGGCCCCCATCCCCCGCCTTCGGGAGGTGGAGTGGGAACATGATTCTGGGTGACGCATCTACGTTATGGCGATATAGGTTTGGAGGCTTTCCTCCATGACGGGGTGGTGTGTTGCCATCCCTTTATTATCGGGGAACTGGCCTGCGTCAATCTCTGCAACCGGGCCGAAATTCTGGACCTGTTGGCGGCCTTGCCAGCGGCAGGTTGAAGAGATCCCGAGACTATGCCTTCCTTGTCGCCCTCCTCGAGCTGCAAGTTTAAATAACTTCTCCTGTGCCTTGTCATGTCTTGTCATTAAGGATATAATTTATTAATGCAATCCTTCCGCCACAACCTGTCCCCTGTGGAAGTGAAATTCTTCCTGAAAACTGCCGCCGACCTCACCGAGAATTTGGCCATCCGCTTTGTCCACAAGATTTCCCGGCCCTGCCCTCGCTGCGGCCGGACGGAGCTCTGTTACGGTGCCGCGGTGAGTTTTTTCTGCAGCAGTGCGGACAAGACCACCCACGAAATCATGGTCTGCCTGCACTGCGGCTTCAAGGACCTGACCATCCTGAGCACCTGCGAAAGATTATAGCTGACCATGCCATTGGGCATGCCAGCCTCAGGGCGCGCCGTGTCACCCTGTTATCATTATCGATAAATTTGCCTTGGACTGGGATTTTGTGATATTTATCACTTGCATTGTGTCCCCTCGGCATGATAAAAGTGTAGCTTGAAAATGATAATCAGGGAGGTTCAGGTTTGCGGCCTCCTCCCGATGGCCTGATTTAGGGTATTACAATCACGCGAGGAGAGGATACATGTTTGAAATAGTGGAACGTCAGGAATTGGCCCAGGGCACTATTATCAGCAATTGGATAAAGGCCCCTAAGATTGCGGCTAAGGCCAAACCGGGGCAATTTGTCATCCTGCGCGCCAATGAAAAAGGGGAGCGCATCCCCCTGACCATGGCGGACACCGACCCGGAGAAGGGCCTGATCAACATCATCTATATGGTGATCGGCAAGAGCACAGCCCTGTTCAAGACCCTGCAGGTGGGGGATTCTTTTCTGGACGTCATCGGCCCCTTGGGCGCGGCCACCCATCTGGAAAAGGTGGGCAAGGTGATCTGCGTGGGCGGCGGCACCGGCATCGCGGTTCTGCACCCCATCACCCGGGGTCTGAAAGATATGGGCAATCACGTTTTTTCGGTTATCGGGGCCCGCTCCAAAGAACTGCTCATCATGGAAGACCGGATGAAAGCAGTGTCCGATGAGCTGATGATCTGCACCGACGACGGCACCTACGGCCACAAGGGTTTTGTCACCGATAAGCTTAAGGAAACTTTGGAAAAACATAAAGACATCGGTCTGGCGGTGTGCATCGGCCCCGTGCCCATGATGCGGGCCTGCTGCAATGTCACCAAGGAATACAATGTCCACACCCTGGTGAGCCTCAATCCCATCATGGTGGACGGTACCGGCATGTGCGGCTGCTGCCGGGTCAGGGTGGGCGGCCAGATGAAGTTCGCCTGTGTGGACGGCCCTGAATTCGACGGCCACCAGGTGGATTTTGACGAGCTCAATCTCCGGCTGCGCTCCTACCTGCCGGAAGAAAAAGTTTCCTATGACCAGTTTAAAGCAGCCCAGGGCCACCAATGCACCTGCGGCAGCTAACTTAGCCGGCATCCGAGCCCGAATATACGGAGGAAAGAATAATGACGGAAGAAGTCAAAGCCCCCAAGAAAGAAAAGATTCCCCGGCAAAAGATGCCGGAACAGAAGCCTGAGGTGCGGCGCCATAATTTCGACGAAGTGCCTCTGGGTTATACCCCGGAACTGGCCATGAAAGAGGCGGAGCGCTGCATCCAGTGCAAGGACCCCCGCTGTATACCAGGCTGCCCGGTGGAAGTGGACATCCCGGGTTTCATTAAGTTGATTAAAGAAGGCGATTTTGAGGGCGCCATCCGCAAGCTCTGGGAAAAGAACGCCCTGCCGGCCGTCTGCGGCCGGGTCTGCCCCCAGGAAGTGCAGTGCGAAGGTCTGTGCGTCATCGGCAAAAAAGACCAGCCCGTGGCCGTCGGCAATCTCGAGAAATTCGCCGCGGACTACCAGCGCCTGCACGGTCGGGACGTTCTGCCGCCCAAGGCGGCGCCCACCGGCAAGAAGGTGGCGGTGGTGGGTTCCGGCCCGGCCGGCCTCACCGTGGCCGGGGACCTGATCCTGAAAGGTCACGACGTGCATATCTTCGAGGCCCTGCACGGCCCCGGCGGGGTGCTGCTTTACGGCATCCCCGAATTCCGGCTTCCCAAGGCCATCGTCGCGGCGGAATGTAACTATCTGGAAAAACTCGGCTGCACCATCGAAGTTAACGCCGTCATCGGCCGCTCCGAGACCGTGGACGAACTTCTGGAACGCTTCGACGCGGTATTTCTGGGCGTCGGCGCCGGTCTGCCCATGTTCCTAAGTATCCCCGGCGAGCATTATATCGGCGTTTATTCCTCCAATGAGTATCTGACCCGCTCCAACCTCATGAAGGCTTACGATTTCCCCAATTATGACACTCCCATTGTCCGGGGCAAAAACGTGGCCACCTTCGGCGGCGGCAACGTGGCCATGGACTCGGCCCGGACGGCCCTGCGCCTGGGGGCGGACCACTCCTATATCATCTACCGCCGCAGCCTGGAAGAAATGCCGGCCCGGAAAGAGGAAATCCACCATGCCGAGGAAGAAGGCGTGGAATTCATGTTCCTCACGGCCCCGGTGCGTTTCCTGGGCACCGAGGATGGTTTCCTCACCGGTGTGGAATGCCTCCGCATGGAGCTGGGTGAACCCGATGCCTCGGGACGTAGGCGCCCGGTGACGATTCCGGGCTCGGAGTTCGTGGTGGAGATCGACACCGCGGTCATCTCCATCGGCTCCAACGCCAACCCGCTCCTGACCAAGAGCACCCCGGGCCTGGTCCTGAACAAGTGGGGGAACATCGTGGCCGACCCCAAGACCGGCAAGACCATGAAACCCCGGGTCTGGGCCGGCGGCGACATCGTCACCGGCGCGGCCACAGTTATTCTGGCTGCCGGCGCCGGCCGCATCGCCTCCAACTCCATCCATGACTTCCTGACCTACGGCTGGTAGTCTGCCCCCTCTTAAGATCAGAAAGACCCTGGAGCCTTGGCGACTCCAGGGTCTTTTTGTTTGTTGCCGGGATTCGCCGGACCGGAAACAGATTCATTTTCGGGGGCGATGAAAAATTTTATCCAAGCCTGATTCGGAAACTGGAAACCAGAAACGGTATTATAGCTCGCTCAGGCCAACAGCCGGGCTTCCGCTGCGGCCAGGGCTTCCCTGGCCTTGAGGAGGGCCTTGTATTTCCTGGCGGCTTTATCGAAATTCCCGGCCGCCATGGCATGCATCAGATCCCCTTCCAGTTCAGCCACTTCCAGACGTTGATAATAGTCCATGGTCTCCTTCAGGTGGGCCAGGACGATTTTTCCCGTCAGGAGGGGGTGATTGTTGGTGACGTTGGCATCGCTGAAACGGATGCCGTGTTCCAGTTCCACCTCCAGGCCAATGATAAAATCCGCCAGAGGGATGTCCATCTTTTCCACGTTCACGATGTCTAAAATCTTGCGGGCCTCCTGGGGATCGACCTCCGGCGGGTCCGCCATCCGGGTCCAATCCCTCAGACCTAACTCCCGGCAGACTCGCTGCACTTCGGCCACAGGGATGTAATCGGGCAATTGCATGGTCAGTTCTCCTTCTCAGCCGACTAGATGAATTTAAACTTAAGGTAACCACTGAACGCTTATTAACAACCCGGTAGCAGGTTTTTTCGGGCAATAGCCAGCGGGTATGCGGCATGGCTCCAGGCCCCCGGTTCAATACCGGCTGGAATTCTGCAGATAATGGAAGAATAAAGGATGCTTGCCAGGAAATTCACCCGCCGAGGGGCAATAGCCGCAACAGTCCCCCTCGGGGTTAGCCTGTCAGCCACTGGCCCCTGATGGCGGATAAATTCACGGGACTAACTTTTTCTGGAAGTCTTGGTGATGACGGTGCTCAGTAATTGGGTGACATCTTCCGCGCCGCAGTGGGAGCATTTGATTTTTTCCGTATCCCGTTCCTTGATGCTCATAATAAGGGAAAATTCTTTCCCGCATTTTTGGCAGAGAAATTCATAGGTCGGCATAATCTTCCTCCTTCTCCTGGGGTTCACAACAAGACGATGGTTCG
>VGSX01000194.1 GCA_016874895.1 Deltaproteobacteria bacterium | reverse complement strand
CGTGTTCATCCTCCTGCGCCGCCTGGGGGATGCGGTGGTGTATCCGGCGGTGCCCGGGGCCCTGATTGCGGCCTGGCTGGACGAGCATGCCGGGGGGTAACAGTTCAATCATTTGCAGAAAAAAATTCAATCCTCCGCCCTAACCCTCGATGCGATGGAATTGAGATGCAAGGGAATTGGGAACTATTAAAATCCCCCCTGCCCCCCTTGCGAAAGTATGCCTTACCCACATATTTATAAAAGGTGGCCAAACACAGCCTGGCAGGATCTTGGGTTCCCAAGTGCAACCTGGGAACCTGGAAGAAAGGAAATCCGGTGGCGCCGATCTCCTGATCGGCGTCTCAGGGGCACAGACCTGGAGGTCTGTGCTACTGATTATAATTTTTGTTTTTTAACGAGGATTTTTCTACCGGAGATGAGAGCCTTACTTGTCGTACAGCTTGATGTGATTGCTTCCCATTCGATGCTTAATCCTGATGCCCTTCAGGGCGCTGCTGCAAAGGACTGACCACTTCTCATTGGATTCAGGTGAGGGCTCTGTTCCGGGCCAGAATGGCAAACCAGAGATTTTCGTCCACCACCTGCACCACTTCCAGAGGCGTTTGGCGCATCTGGGTCAGCATCTTATCTATTTCGGTGCCCACCAGACCGGAAAGAATATACCAGGCTTTGTTGAAAAACCTTTCCTGTTCCATGACCTCCCTTAAAATGGCGTAGTACATGTTGGCCAGGGCCAGATCGGCCGGGGTGGCCAGGTAATCCAGGACGTCGCCACAGACCAGGGAGATGCAGTGGGCCAAGCCGTTGTGGCGGGCATTGGCAGCCGCGGTGGTCACGGCCAGATTGTTGTGGTCCACGGCCAGGACCTGGTGGGCGCCTCTGGCCAGGCAGGCCAGGGAAAGGATGCCGGTGCCGGTGCCCAGATCCAGGACCTGGGGAAAATCGGCCTGGTCATACAGGTCGTGAATCAATTGCAGGCAAAGTTTGGTGGTGGGGTGAAAGCCGGAACCGAAAGCCACCCCGGGGTCGAGCCGGATAAGATGTTCCCCCGGCCCGGGTTGGGGTTGTTCCCACAGGGGGCAGAGGTAGAAGTCGGCGATGCGCATGGGCACCAGGGGATGCCCGGCCTCCCAGTCTTCATAGTTGATCACCGTTTCCGAAAGGTAGCGCTGCGCCTGGCGCTCTCCCAGGATTTTTTTCACGTGGTCTTCCTTTTTCTGGGTAAAGAATAGATAGGAGCAATCTCCTTCCCGCCAACAGCCCAGAAAATCCCCCGCCGCCTCGGTGGCCGGCAGGGTGAATTCTCCCTGAATTTCGTAGATAAACAGCTTCTGGTAAGGGCAGTCGGCCACGAAGGGTTCTCCTGGCGCCTTAATGTATGGTATTAATACGCCGAAGGCAAGGGAAAAGCCATCCTTGCCGGTATCTCAGTCCATTGGGACCGGAAACACATCCGGAAAGGATTTAAAATCAGGGAAGAGGGAAAAGATGAGAGCCCCTGCCAATCCCTTTTCCCTCTTCCCTCTTCCCTATCTTTTAAGTGATGAAGTAATCCAGGAAGAGGCCTTCGGGGTCCATGGCCACGGAGGCGCAGAAATGCTCCCATTCCCGGGACGTTAGACCCGCCTCGGGGGGCAGATTCGGGGGCCGCAGGTAATCCAGCGGCGGCCCCAAGGCGTCAGCCCGTAGCACGCGGCCCCGGGTGAGCTCCTGTAAACGCCTTAACAGGACCTCAGCGGGCATCTCCCAGCGTTTGCTGAGGTTGGCGAATTTCTGATCCACGGGAATGGCCGCTACCAGGTCGGGGCTGGTCATGAGCTCCAGACCGCCTTCTCTCAGGGTGGCGTTGTGGCTGCCGTGGTGCCCTACCTTATAGAAAACCGTGCGGCGTAACAGGTCCGCCACCTCTATTCGGGCTGTTTTTGGGGCGCTGCCGGGACCGGGTCCCGCCGGGATGCCATCTACCTGCCAGGCCGATTCCGACCAGGACAGCCAACTGCCGATCTGGGCATCCCCGGGGAAGAGCAACACCTGGCCCGTGTCCGTCAGCTCAAAGGCCAGCACCAGGCTGGTGTTGTTAGTGGCGTTGTCCAGCTGCAATCCCAGGCGCACCGCCGACAGCAGCCAGTCCTGGCCGATGCGCCGCCAACCCGCTCCTTCGGCCATGTAGGCCTGATAAATCTGCAGACACTGGTTTTCGAGCTCGGTGCGGTCTTTCTTGGCTTTGAGCTTGTCCAGGAATTCCGGACGCCATTGCAAGGAGCGGTGAAAAGGGAGGGCCACATCGATGCGCTCCAGAAGTTGGGGATCAGTTAGGTCTTCCTCCACGGCCAGGCCCCTTTCCAGGGCGGCGCTGAAAGTTTTTTCCCAGCCAACCAGGCCATAGGTTTCCCGGCCGGGCTTGCCCTGCCCCTGGCGGAGGGAGGTTCTCTCCCGGGGCGGCCCGAGGACATAAATCCGTACGCCCGGCAACCAATCTCGGGTAATCAGGTCACCGGGCTCCCCGTAAACCGGTGTGGCCGGGAGCTGGGTCAGGATTTTCATGGCCTCCGCCGTTTTGGCCGAAAAGGCGGTCAGCGACGCGGTCTCCGCCGGACCGCCGTAAAACTCCAGGAGACCGGCAAAATCCTGGCTGTATTGCTTCGCCCTGGGGTCGTCCAGCCCCGCCATGCCGGCCAGCGCCAGGTGCAGCATCTGAAGTTTGAGCTGCTGCTGCTGTTTCAGTTCCCTGGCCCGGGCATCTTTGGGGTCCTCGGTCCAGGCCAGCCAGAGCTCTCTCACCTGAAGCTGTTGGAAAATGTCCTGGGCGTCATAAAAACCCGAGATATGGTCCCAGTGTTCGTGGGTGGCCACTACGGCGTCCACCTTGTCTGAGGTTTCTTTCCGAATATTCGCGGCCACTTCCCGGATTTTTTCCCGGCCGGCTGGAGTTCCCGTGAGCACCCCGCAGTCGATGAGGATATGCCGGGGCTCGGGGTCGGTATTAAAGGTCAGGAGAAAACAGTCGCCGATGCCTTGGCGGTACATGCGGATGCGCACCTTGGGGCGGGCCGGGGCGCCAAGTGTTCCGGTCTGAGGCATGTTATTCCTCCTCCTCATCTGCGTGCATCATGGCAAAACGTTCCTCCAGGCCGCTGAGCGGGCTGTGGCTGAAGTAAACGCCAGAGAGAGAGACGTCCTGTTGCTCCAGAAAGGTCTTTTGCCGTTCCAGGCGGGTCTGGCTCAAGATATTTTTGCTGATGTAATACTTCACCGCGGCGCTCCGTTGATCGGCGATGATGGTGCAGCCTCCCCAAAACGGCAGGGACGGACCGCCGCTGGCCTGGCGTCTCTGTTGTTGTTGGCTTAACGAGAGAATAATCTGGGGACGGGTGGATTTATCAATACCCTCTTTGGCGGCCACGGCCAATGACGGCACCTCGAAGGAGCCGGCACCGAGGCTCAAATCCAGCCCCAGGACATTCATGAACTCCTGCCGTCGGCTGGGGGGACTCTGCTGGAAAAGTTGCTGTAATTCATTTCTGGTCCGAAGGCGCCATTCCCAGCTGCGGGAATAAATATCCCGGCGGTTTTCCAAGTGCTGCAGGCGGCTGGCAAACTCCCGCAAACGTGACAGAACCGGTCGTAACAGGTCTTCGGTCTGATCTTCGCTGGCCTGACGCCACCGCAAGGCGTCAACCGACAGACTCCTCAGGTCCAAGGGATAAATTCCCCGGCGCCGGAAAGCCTCCACAAAGGCCACCCGATAATCTAATTTATCCACCGGCGCCAGGTCGTAGTCAGCGGTGATCAGGGCGCGCAGGTAATCGCCGAAGGTCAGGTCCACCGGCGGGCAGTAATCCAGGGCCCGGACACACATGGTGAGGACGTGCTGGGCCGCCTTGGCCGCCTCGTCGGCCAGCCGGCCCACCAGATCCGGGTGGATGGCCCCGGTGGGCAGGATGCCGGTGCCGGAGGTGGCCAGCCGAACCAGATCCGCGGTCCGTCGTTCATAAATGGACAGGAAGGCGTCGAAAATTGCGGCAACCAGCAGAGCTCCGCGGTAATGGGGTCTGGTCTCTCTTTGATAAGCGGTGGGGTCCGGCTCCAGGGGCCGCCACTGCCCCGTGGTCTTATCCTCACCGCCGATGTAGCTGCGGAGCGCCCCCCGTTTCCCGCTGGCCTGCCCGAATTGCTGGGCCAGCTCCCCCAGGATGTTCCGGGCCCGCAGATCCCCCCGGGTCTTGCCGATCTGATGGCGCACCACCTCCGGCAGGGTAAAATGCTGAAACAAAGCCACAATATCCGCAAAGGCCTCGTGGAAGGCCAACTGATCTTCGTTGGTGGGCCAGATAAAGTTCTGATGCAGCCCGTCCAACAGGGCGTGAGTGGTCTCATGGGCGATGATGTCATGGGACAGACAGGTGAACACCGTCCCACCGGGATACTGCCGGCCCGGATCGCTGGCCTTAGCCGGGAAATAGCCGAATAATAATGCTTTTTTGCCGGGATGGTAATAGGCGTTGCTTTCCCTGAGGGCATGGGGGAATATTCGTAATTTCTGCACAAACCCGGGATCGGTGTTGCTCTCCGGACGCGGCGACCACATGGCTTTGCGGCCCAGAGCCCGCTCAAAATTGTAAATCGTGCGCATGACCACGGCATAGACCATCTGTTGATGAAACCTGGGGTTGCCCTCGGAAGGCGCCAACCCGTCGGTGGCCAGCAGGTGCCGCTCATTGAGGTCCACGGGTGCATAAAAACATCGGCTGCTGGGGTCGAAGTCGATGACTTCCACATATTCCCCCGAGGGTCCGGGTTGGAGGTCTTCTTCCCAGGGGACTTCGAATACCACCTCGTTGATGTCTGCGGTCTCCAGGCGCAGGGAGAGCTCCGGGTCAAAGGCGTAAGCCCGCAGCAGGCGGAAAACGGGAGGCGGCGTCGGTGTTGCCCTGCCGCCCTGCTCCCGTCGGGCGGGAGGCTCCGGCTGAGGTTTTACTTCGGGACCGAGAAAGGTGTGGGTATAAACCCGCTTCAGATGATTTTTCAGGGTATCCGAGGCTAGAGGGCTCTCGATGGCGGCCTCCAGAAACTCTTTTAATTCTTGCCGGGGTAGGTCGGCGATTTCCGGATCCTGGATTAATTGCTCCAGCCGGTAATCCCGCTGCAAAAGCTGCAGGGCCTCGATTTCCAGCATTTCCTGGGCTGTTGGTTCTACCAGACCCAGCCCGGTGAGGACCTTGAAAAAGGAAAACCGGGCCTTGTCCGGGGGCGTAATGCCGAGCTGGGAGGCTGGCTTGACGGCCAGGGCCGCGGACGCCTGCAGGACTCCCTGGCCGAAAAAGGTGCGGTATTCCGGATGATCACGCTTGGCGGTGGAAAAGAGGGCCCGTCGCACGGCCTCCACAATCTTCCAGGGAGCATCATAGGAAAGCTGCTTCTTGTAGGTCTGCAGCCACAGGGCCGCGGCCGCGGCAACCTGGGGGGTGGCCGCGGAAGTCCCCTGACCGTCCATATCCACAATATCGTGGCAATTAATTTCGGCCCAGGGCATGTTGGGGGTGTAAGCGGCCAGGGCCGTGGCCATTTTGCTGACCGGACCATAATTCCCTGCCATCCGGCCGAAGGGAACTTCCCGGCGGATATACGGCCGTCCGTCCGCCATGACCCCGCAGGCCGCTATGACCCTCTGAAAACGGGCCGGATAGACGATGGTCTGGGGCGTCAGGGGAAAATTGTTGCCGGCTGCGGTCACCAGACAGACCCCGGCCTCGTAGGCCCGGTTGACCACGTCGGCCCAAGCCTTGGAGGCCAGGCCGCCCATGCTCATGGAGACCACGTCGGCCCGCCCGGCGGGATTTCCCTGGGGAGCGATGAGATAATCCAGCCCTTCGGCAAAGGCGCTGGTATATAACAGGATAACTCCGTCGGCGACACGCAGGGGGATGACCTCGGCCAAAGGCGCGCCTCCCAGATAATCGCCGTTCTGTTCCGGGCGGGCCATGCCGCTCAACTTCTTGCCGGCCAGAATACCCAGGGTCGCAGTGCCGTGACCCGGATTCCGCCCAAGTCCCCGGCTATAGGGATCGGAAGCGTTATTGTCAGGCCAGCCGTCACGGACAAAGTTGCGTTGCAGGTCCTGACGCCAGTTTACCGGGCCGGCCCGATGCCCGAAGTCAAACCCCGTATCCATAATACCCAGACGCACAAGAGCCGGGGTGCCATTGGCGACCCGGTCCCGGGCCTCTTTGAGCTGCGAGTGGTCCTGACCCAGGTGCCAGGCGAAACGCACTTCCTGGGGAGGGAATTTCCCATCCCGCTCGTTGTAGGCGCATACCCCGCCGGGCGCGGCCCCCAGACCCTGCCCCGGACTCACGGCGTTTTCATAGGGCCAGGGATTGGGAATATCCGGTTCAATATACACCTCCGGACCGTCGCCAAAGGCTTTCCGGGCAGTCATGGCCTGATACGACAGTTCCCACAATTCCGCTTCCGTGGCCGCGGCCGGATCTGCTTCCGCCAGGAACCAACGCGGGGTTACCGCCGCCACCCCCAGGGGCACCCCCAACGCCTCATTGGCGCACAAGGGGCGCAGCCGGAAAGTAGTGCCAGCCAGGCTAAAGGGCTTCTTCTCCAGGGCAAACCCCCTCTCCTGGGCCATTTTAATGAGCAACCGGGGTGGAATGCCGCCAGCCATAGGACCTCCCCTCCAAAATGTGTCAGTTTAACAGCCCCGCCCGAGCCTTAATCAATCACTCACCTCTCAACGCCTCACCCGCCGCAGCCGGGGAGGCTCCCGGTATCGGGTATTTCCCTCGTGAACGTAGGCGTTCAGCTATCAGCAATCAGCTTTCAGCAAAAACAATGGGTTAGGGAAACTAAGCGAAAAACCAGTGATCCGCCACCTTGGAATAACTATTTGAATTTAAAGCATTAGCTGATGGCTGTAAGCTGACCGCTGAACGCTTAC
>VGSX01000193.1 GCA_016874895.1 Deltaproteobacteria bacterium | reverse complement strand
TTGGCCACGTCCAGCGGCGCGCTCAGACCCAGCATGCGCAGCACATTGGGGCCGTGCAGGTCAACATCCATGAGCCCCACCTGGAAACCTTGACGGGCCAGGGCCAGGGCCAGGTTGACGGCCACACTGCTTTTGCCCACCCCCCCCTTACCGCTCATAATGAGCAGCTTGTGGCGGATCTGATTGAGAGCGGCACGCACCAGGGCTGACTCAAAGTGCTCCTCGCCCCCGGAGTGGTGGTGCTGATGCTCACACGAGGAATTTTGGGCCTGACAGCCCGAACAGGAATTTTTTTCCGAATCATGAGAAGAAGACGACATGCGATAACACCCCTCTAACACTATAATAAGGCAACTCCATAATAAGGCTTTGTCAAATCCTAATAGGGAGGGCATTCCTGGCCTGAGCGAGGCGCGTCGGGGCGGCCCAGGCGCTATTCTCTCAGGTGTCCTCCCAGTGGATGCATTCGGTGGGACAGCTATCCATGGCCTCCTGGATTTTATCCGGGTCGGCGCCCCCCTGGTTAATGACTATGGCGTACCCCTCCTTTTCGTCCAGTTGGAAAACCTCCGGGCAGATTTCTTCGCAGGAACCGCAGGCGATACACTCGGAATAAACAATATAGGGAACTCTCACCTTACCCATAAAATACTCCTTATTTTAGAAGAAAGTTAAAAGCTTATGTTCACAGGCAGCATTATGGCTCCTCGGGTCCGGGTTGATTGTGGGAACTGCTTAATTCCCTGACACTAAACCAAAGCAACCTCGATGTCAATCCCGGTTAGTTTCCTCGTAGGCGTTCAGCTATCAGCAATCAGCTTTCAGCAAAAACAATGGGTTAGGGAAACTAAGCGAAAAACCAGTGATCCACCACCTTAGAATAACTATTTGAATTTAATCCATTAGCTGACGGCTGTAAGCTGACCGCTGAACGCTTACGTTTCCTCATTGGCGTCAACCCGGCAACAGAGGCATCAGGTCTGCGCCAAGACATTCGTTCTGCCAACGCCTTAATGTATCAACCTGCATGATTGGCGTAAACCGGAAACCGCAAACCCGCTGTCCCATTTTACCCTATGTTACAAAAAGAAAAAATGCTATATTCAGGTCGAATAATGACAATGCCGGGGTGAAGCACGCCCCGGACGCGACGAGAAGCAAAAGGGGAATTTACCGGGAGCGGACCAGGATTTTTGTCGCGGCCAGTCGCTCCTGAAATATTTCCCCGGGTTGTTGGAGAAAAAACACCATGAGTCCCGGTAAGCAATCGTATAATCTGGCATTGGTGGGCGCCGGTCGGCAGGGTATGGGTATTCTGGAGGCCCTGGTGCCCCCCCGGCGGGTGAACCAGCCCTTGCGGCTGGTGGCCGTGGCGGATCGCAATCCGGCGGCGCCTGGCATCCAGTACGCCCGTCGTCATAATCTTCCTGTGATATTCAATCTTTCAGATCTGATGCAGTTCCCGGGTTTAGACATTCTGGTGAACGCCACCGGTCTGCCGGAGGTTTCCGCGGAACTGCAGGCTAATTGCCCGGAAGGGGTATCGGTCCTGAATTGCAACCGCCCGCATTCCTGGGAAGATTTTTGGGATATCATCGCCAAGGATTTATCCTTTACGGAAGAATACTATCCCCTGAAAATCGGCATCGTGGGAGGGGGCAAGGGCTGCCAGAGGGTTCTGCAGCAGATTTCTAACCGGCTGCGGCAGCGGCAACAGATCGCCATCATCGGAGTGGCCGACCCCGACCCAGAGGCTCCGGGCATTCTGCTGGCGCAAACCCTGGGCATCCCGACGTATAGTAATTGTCTCCCCCTGCTGGAGCAGAACCCCGACCTGTTGCTGGAACTTACCGGTGATCCGGAGGTGCGGGATATCATCCTGCAGCAGAAACCGGAGCATACCCAGATTATCGACCATATGCAATCCCGGCTCTTCTGGGAGCTTTTCAAAAAAGAGGAGGAGCGGCTCCGTTTGAAGGTGGAAAGCGAGATAAAACTGGCCGATCAGCGCAGCCGTTTTCAGCGGATATTCGACCACTTGCCCGAGCCGGTGTTAGTTCTGCATCATGATTACACCGTGGAAGAGGTAAACCAGACTTTTTTAACGTGTTTTCAGAAAACTCCCAATGAGGTAATAGGCCAGCGGTGTTATCAGGTCTTCCACCATCTCGACGGACCCTGCGACCGCCACGGCATGGTGTGCCCTCTGCCCCAGGTCATCAAGGAATGCAAGACCACCGATGTCCTGCAGTGCGTCCCGGCTGCGGATGGCCGGATGCGCTATTACGAAATCACCATGTCGCCTCTCTGCCCCCCGGAAGGCCGGAGGAACAGGGTCATTGAGGTCTTTAAAGACGTCACGGCCCGCCAGGAACTGGAAACGGCCCTGCAAAAATCCGAGGAGCAGACCCGCAAGCTTTTCAGGCAGGCCACCAAGGGAAAGGCCTTCTTGGAAACCATCATGAACAGTATTGAAGACCACATGATGGTGATTGATTTGGATTACCGCATCATCGAGGTCAACCGGGCCCTGCTGGAGATGGTGGGCTCCCGGCGGGAAGACGTGGTGGGCAAGCATTGTTATGAGGTTTCCCATCACCTCAAGGAGCCCTGCTCCAGCCCGGACCACCCGTGTCCGTTAATCGATGCCGTAAAAATGAGCAAATCGGCCTCCGCCACCCACGTCCATTTTGATAAGGATGGCCGGGAGCACTACATTCATGTGGTCTGCCACCCTCTGTTTGACGATGAGGGCAAAGTTCATCGGGTCATTGATTTATCCCGGGATATCACCAAGGAAATCAATGCCCGCACCCGCCTGCTGCACGATGACAAGATGACCTCCCTGGGGAAATTATCCGCCAGCGTAGTGCACGAGATCAACAATCCCTTGACCGGGATTTTGAATTTTATCAAATTAATGCAGCGCATGTTAAAAAAGGGGGCGCCCGGCGAGGATGATCTGAAGAACATGCAAGATTACCTGGAGCTGGTTTATGGCGAAACCTCTCGAGTGAGTAAGACCGTCTCCAACCTTCTGGCCTTTTCCCGCAAGACCAAACCGGAGTTTACCCTGGTGGATATCAACGCTCTGGTGGGGGAAACTCTGGCCCTCACCGAATACCAGATGCGTCTCCAGGGGATCAACGTCAAACACCAATTGGCCTCCAACCTCCGCCCGGTGAGCGCGGATCCGGGACAGTTGAAACAGGCCGTCTTGAATCTTATCTTAAACGCCCAGGATGCCATGGCCCAGGGAGGCACTCTGACCCTGGAAACGAAGAACTACCATAACCGGGAGGTCACCATAAAAGTCTCCGACACCGGCGTGGGCATTCCCAAAGAAAGCTTTTCTCACATCTTCGAGCCGTTTTATACTACCAAGAAGGCGGGCGGGGTAGGCCTGGGGCTCTCCGTGGTCTATGGCATTATCCGGGACCACGGGGGGCTCATCAAGGTTGATAGCGTCGTGGGCAAGGGAACCACCTTCACCATCCGTCTGCCCGCCTATAAACCGGGGGAAAAGAGTCTTGGCGCATAAAAAAATCAAAATCCTGGTGGTGGATGATGAATTGAGTATCCGGGAATCCCTGGGCGGCTGGCTGCAACAGGACGGCTTTGACGTCGACGCGGCCGCCAATGGCCTGGAAGCCCTCAGCAAGACCCAGGAGAACCATTATGACATTATGCTCATCGACGTCAAGATGCCGGAGATGGATGGGCTGACGCTGCTGAAGAAACTCAAGGAGAACGAACCCGACACCGCGGTGGTGATGATGACGGCCCATGGCGCCATCCAGGACGCGGTGGACGCCATGCGGCTGGGCGCCTACGATTATCTCCTCAAACCCTTCGACCTGGAGGAGTTAAGCCTCACCATCGACAAGCTGGTGCGCTTGCAGACCCTGGCCATGGAAAACCTGATCCTGAAAGACCGCATGGCCACCCTGACCCGTTTCGAGAACCTGGTGGGCCAGTCGCCGCCCATGCTGCGGCTGTTCGAGACCATTCTGGACGTGGCCCAGAGCGACGCCACGGTGTTGATCACCGGCGAGACCGGCACCGGCAAGGAATTGGTGGCCCGGGCCATACATGCCCAGAGCCCCCGCTGTTACGGCCCCTTCATCGCCATCAACTGCGGCGCCTTCACCGAGAACCTTCTGGAAAGCGAACTCTTCGGCCACGAGAAAGGGGCCTTCACCGACGCTAAATTTACCAAAAAAGGCCGCCTGGAAATGGCCAATGCCGGGACCCTGTTCCTGGACGAAGTGGGCGACATTTCCATGAAAATGCAGATCGATCTGCTCCGGGTCCTGGAAACCCGGGAATTCACCCGGGTGGGGGGGACGGTGACCCTGCAGAGCGACTTTCGGGTTATCGCCGCCACTCATAGAGATTTACAGGAAGCCATCAGGGAAAAAACTTTTCGCCAGGATCTGTTTTATCGCTTAAATGTCATTCTCCTGCAGGTGCCGCCCTTGCGGGAACGCCAGGAAGATATCCCCCTTCTGGCCCAGCATTTTCTGAGACGCTACGCCACCGAGACCAACAAGAAGATCGATTCCATTCATCCCGAGGCCCTGGAGGCCATGAAAAAATATTCCTGGCCGGGCAATGTCCGGGAACTGGAAAATGCCATTGAACGGGCAGTGGTGGTGGAAAAAGGCCGGCAGATCAAACTTGCGGACCTGCCTTTTGTGGCCGCGGCCGGGGAACAGGTGGAACCCGGGAAATTATCCCTGGAGGAAATGGAACGGCAACACATCGCCCGCATCCTGGCTGCCGAGGGCGGCAATATTTCCAGCACCGCCAAGGTCCTGGGTATCAACCGCACCACGCTTTACCATAAGATCAAAAAATACGGACTCTCACCTTGAGAAGCCATCCTCCTGGGCCTTCCCCGGTCACTGCGGTATCCTTAGTCTGTGGAGGATATCGCTTAACTCCGCCTTTAGCCGAATCCAAAACGGGAGACTCTGGCAAAATGTCTGATATTAGCATCCTGAACGCGGTGAAGGATCTCAACCCCCTAGGACCATGAGATTCTTCGCTTCACACAGAATGACCGGCGATGCTGAGGGAATTTTGCGAAAGGCTCAAGTGGCTAATGTTTTAACTGAAAACCGGAAACCGAAAACCGAAAACAGTATTCTATGTCGCAGCGGGCATTTATCGGACTTCTGGCTTTAGGGCCGCTGGACCCGGAAATCTTAAGGCGGTTGCGGCGGGCGCTCACCAAGATCTTCGCCCTGCCGGTGAAGATCTTGCGTCCCCGGCCGGTGCCACCGCAAACCTTTCATATTGTCCGGGGCCAGCACCACTCCACCCAGATATTAGAACACCTTTTGTCCGAGAATGACACCGGGGCTTTTCGGCTCTTGGGGGTGACTGCGGTGGACCTCTATATACCCATCCTGACCTTTGTGTTCGGGGAAGCCCAGTTAAACGGGAAGGCCGCGGTCATTTCCCTTTTCCGGCCCCGGGGCGACGCGGACGGTTCCTCCCCCGACCTGGCAGTGGTCCTCAAACGGCTGCTCAAACTGAGCGCTCATGAACTGGGCCATACCTTCGGGCTGGGGCACTGCCGGGAAGAGGGCTGCCTGATGGGGTTTGCCGCCAACCTGGAAAAGCTCGACCAGAAGAATCTGGCGTTATGCCGCTATTGCCAGGTTCTTCTGGGCGATTTTTTCCAGGACCAGGGAATCACGCCCCGGTTCAAGCGGTATGAAGGAACTCCTGCACCAAACGCTGCCATCCCAGTTGCGGATAGTGGCCGAAGACGTCGTCGATGACCGCGCCGCCGGAGGGGAGGGTGACGCCGGCGGAGGATTCCAACAGGCCCAGCAGCTTATGGGACTCATTTTCTATCCAGGCGACATTGCGCTGGCCGAAGAGCATGTTTTCCAGGTCCGGCTTCAGGTTGGTGGGGGTGACGACAAAAAGCCAGCCCTCCCCGTAGGGGTCATCGTGGGCCAGACCGGGCCTTTGCCTGACCTTGGGATTAACCGCCTCCACGATGCCATCCACCGGGGCCAGCACCCCGGCTTTGTTGCCCTGCCGGGCCAGGGCCATCCCCACGGCGTCGTGGTGAAATTCCTGACCCAGGACCGGGAGCTTCATTTCATCAGCGGGCCCCAGGACTTTCTGGGAAAAGTCGTCCAGGCCGATGCGCACCCGACCGCCGTTCTCCAACAGCGCCCAGGTGTGCCCCCGGTGCAGATAGCTGCTGGTGGGCACCGCAAAGCCGAAAATATCCTGAAGCTTGGGCCGCTCCGGAGCCAGAAAAAACTCCATCTGGTCTTCCAGTAACTGGTCGAAGGAGCAATGCTGGCACTGATAGTTATTGCCGCAGAAATAAGCCGGTACCCTGCCGGTGAGCATGTGCCGGCAGAGCTGCTGCAGCCCCGAGCGTTCCCGCATCTTGTCCTGCCAGGGAATAACCTTGCCTTTCTTCCCCATGGGGATTTCCCCGGCCCGCTTCAGGGCCAGATTGCGTTTGGCGGTTTCCGTCATGGCCCGGTCGAAGTCGCAGTTGGTGCAATCGAAGTTATTTTTGCAGATCTTGAAATCAATGACACCTGCTTCCATCCAGATGCAGTGCTTTTTCGAGTCGGCGAGAGTCGTTTTCATGGCAACGTTCCTTTCCGGAAGTTATTTTCCCGGCGGCAGCCGTTTCCACCCGGGCCGCCGGTCTTTTCGGGACCTGGCAGCTTTAATATCTTTTTTTCCAGGTTTTGGTTAAATCTTTCAGGAGGAATTCCTGTACCAGCCGGCGCCAGCCCAGCTGGGGGAAATGGCCATAGACATCATCGACGATGGCGCCGCCGTCCGGCAGGGTGACCCCGATCTCCGTTCCCATGAAGGCCAGTAAGCGATGGGACTCTTCATGGATCCAGGCGGCAGCAGTACCGCCGTAATAGAGATTGGGGAGGTTATACTTCAGATTGACGGGTTTAATCTGGAAGACCCAGCCTCTGCCGTAAGGGTCGTCGTAAACCAGGCGGGGTTGCTGCTGCACCTCCGGGTTAATGGCTT
>VGSX01000192.1 GCA_016874895.1 Deltaproteobacteria bacterium | reverse complement strand
GGCCCACCAGCCGATGCGGATACCCATATAGGGGTCAATGACGGGATAAGCCATGCCATACAACAAACCGCCAGCCCCGGCAATGGCCGAACCGATGGCGAAGGTCAGGGAAATCATCCGGTTCACCGGCACTCCCATGAGAGGGACGATGGGGCGATTATATGAGATGGCCCGCATCGCCATCCCCGCTAAAGTGTGCCGCACCAGCCAGTCCAGGAGGAACATAATCACGATGGACATGGCAATAATCAATAACTGAATATTAGTGAAAGAAATGCCGGCCCAGGAGAATTGTTGCACCGGAATAATAGCCGGCACCTGCCGGGGCTCGGGGCCGATGGTGGCCAAGGTGAAATTTTCCAAAAAAAGCCCCACCCCCAAAGCGGTGATGACTGCCGACACCCGGGGAGCGTTGCGCAGGGGCCGGTAGGCCAGGCGCTCGATGGTGACGCCCAGGGTAGCGGTGAGAGTCATGGTAAATACCAATGATCCCATAAAAACCACCAGCACCGGGAGGTCCAGGTTAAGCCCCAGGAGAAAGAGGACCGCTGCCATGGCGAGATAAGCCCCCACCATAAAAATATCGCCATGGGCAAAATTGATCATGGTGAGAATCCCATAGACCATGGTATAGCCCAAAGCGATGAGGGCGTAAACGCTTCCCAGTTGCAGGGCGTTGAGGAGGTATTGCAGGGAAAGGGCCATCATGCCTGATTAGTTCTGCTGACCGGCTGGAGCTCTTGCCGGTCAGCTTTCCCTCCCGCCGGCTGTTTAGGGCTGCACGCTGGCAAAGTACTTGAATTGACCATCCTTGACCTGCAAGATAACGGCGCTTTTGACGGGATCGCCGGTGCCTTTAAAAGCCATCTTGCCGGTCACGCCCTCGAACTCCTGCACCTGGGCCAGGGCATCCCGAACTTTGGTCCGATCCAGAGAACCGGCCTGGGTTATGGCGTTGCAGAGCAGCAAGCCGGCGTCGTAGGTCAGGGCGGCGACGTCATCGGGTTTTTTGCCATACTTGGCTTCAAATTCTTTGATGAACTTCTGCGCCTTGGGGGTGGCGATGTCGGGGGCGTAGTGGGTGCTGAAAAATGCCCCCTCCAGATCCGGGCCGCCCAGGTTCAGCAGATCCTGGCTGCCCCAGGAGTCGGAGCCGATGATGGCGCAGGTGAGCCCCTGGTTGCGGGCTTGTTTCACCTGGAGTGGTACTTCGTTATAATAGTTGGGCAGAAACAGCACGTCGGGGTCCGCGGCTTTGATCGTGGTCAACTGGGAGGAAAAGTCTTTATCCCCGGTGGTATAGGACGCGAAGGCTACCACCGTGCCGCCGTCGGCCTCGAAAAATCTCTTGAAAAATTCGGCAATACCTTTGTTATATTCACTGGCGACGTCGTACAGGACTGCCGCAGTCTTTGCCTGAAGTTCCTGGCGGGCGAATTTTGCCATTACCTGACCTTGAAAATCATCAATAAAACAGGCCCGGAAAATAAATTTCTTGCCTTCCGTAGTCTTGGGATTCGTAGACCAGGGACTGATCATGATAACCCCGCTATCCTCGCAGATGCGGGCCGCAGGAATGGCATTGCCGGAAGCGTTGGGGCCGAGGATGGCCAAGACGTTGTTCTGACTGATGAGCTTCTGGGCCACCGCCGCGGCGGATTCGGCTTTGTCCTCATTGTCCTCAATAATTAATTTTATGGGGATATTCTTATCGCCAACCTTTAAACCGCCGGCTTGATTGATCTCCAAAGCCAGCAATTCCGCCGCCTTCTTACAGGAATCTCCCACGGTGGGCTTACTTCCGGTCAGTTCGGCATTGATACCCAAACGCACCTCTTCCTCTGATTTAGCCCCACACCCAAAGCCGATGAGAGCCAGGACTAACCAGCCCAACCCAATGATGAGCAACCAGCCGGATTTTTTCATAAACTGTATTCCTCCTTGCCATTGTGCTTTTTTTAGGAAATAGTCACCCCTGAGAGTTACCCCAACCTTCCTTGATAAATAATTACAAATGCATAGAGAGGTTTACAAATCAGACCTCGGTCTCACCCACGGTTGCCTTTTTAAACCCCTAAAGGCTCACTTGTGCGGCCGTTTAGGCAATCTAACAGAAAAGAGTTTACACCGTCAATGTGAAAATTGCCGGGGGCGCTCCGGCAGAGATCAGTGTAATAAATCAGCCGCACTAAGAAGCCCGAAAGGGCCAAAAGCGGCTTGTTTGGCCTGTTGGACGAGGATAGGTCTATCGTTTTGACCAAGTAAACCTTTTCTATTGTGGAAAAGAAGATTTCCTCACTGCCTTCTTATGTAGGATAATTAAATTATGGTATCTGGTTCCAGGCAAATTTATCTCAATAAATAAGGCTTGATCAATCGGCATTGATTTCAAGCCACTATCTTCTGGAAAATAACAGATTTCATCTTAAATAATTACTTGACATATTATTATTTTATATATATAAAAAAATTAATATGAACACTATTATAAAAATTAACGTATCATAATTTTTATAATAAGTAGCTATAGTGGAAAAATTACCGTTTGACAAGGAGAAAAAAATTATGGCCAGCGAATTATTAAAGATGACCGCTCAAATAGTCACCTCACATGCATCAATCAACGAGATGACGTCAGATGATCTCGTCAATGAGATTAAATCGGTTTATAACACGTTGGCGCTACTGGCGGGAGATAAGTCTGTAGCGGCCGAACTGGAGATGCTTTCTGAAGCAGCCCGAGAAACACCCGGCCCCAAGCCTGCGGTTCCGGTGGAAGAATCAATTCAAGACAACTACATCGTCTGCCTGGAGTGCGGTAAAAAATTCAAAACCCTGAAAGCGCATCTGCGGCGGGCGCATACCATGACCCCGGTCGACTACTGCGCCCGCTTCGGCCTGGACCTGAAAAAATATACCCTGGTGTCTCGCAACTATTCCGCGCAGCGCCGGGACTTGGCCAAAGCTAAAGGTCTGGGCGAGTTCCGCCGGACCAAAAAAACTCCGGATGCTTCTTGAAATTATGAGCGGGGCAGGATAAAAGTAAGTATGCAAGCTTCCTCCCGGCTCCTGACCAGAATCCTCCTGCCGTATGACAACAGCCCCTCGGCCCGGAACGCACTCAGACTGGCTGCGGCCCTGTCCGACATCTGCGGGGAGGCGATCCAAGCCCTGACCTTATTGCGAGTCATCAGCGGCAGTTATCTGGCGCGGCATCTGCACAATGTCGACTTGCGCGTCACCCGCTTGAACCAGACGAAAGCATGGCAGAAAATTCGGGCCCGGTATATGGAAGAAGAAATCAAGCCGATGTTGCTGGAAGCGCAGGATATTCTCGGCCGGTATGGCGTCGGGGCTCCCATAGAACTCAAAATCGTGGAGGGGAAGATCGGCGAGCAGATCCTGGCCATTGCTCATGATGAAAAATACTCCGCGATTATTATGGGGCGGCGGGGCCTGTCGCCCCTCCAGGAGCTGCTGCTGGGCAGCGCCACCAGCTATGTCCTGGCCCGGGCCGCCGGGGTGACCGTTTTCATCGTGGGGGCAGAGGCAGCCGGTGCTCCGGACAGGCTCATTTTCCCCCTGCTGCTGCCCGTGGACGGCTCCGAAACCTCCCTGGAAGCGGTGCGCCAGGCCGCAGTCCTGGCCCAGACGTGCACCATCACGGAGCCCCGTCTCATCCTCTTGTCCGTCGTGGATCTGGCCCTTCTGGGTCAACTCCTGCCGGAAGAGTCCAGACGCCTCGTAGAGGAGGGACACAATGCCCTGGCCGCAGCGCGCCAGATTCTTAATCAGGCCGGGTTGGGGGAATACACCCGGGAAAAGCTGGTAAACGGCATTCCGGCCCCGGTCATCGCCGAAGTGGCCGAAAAAGAGCAGTGTGCCCTCATTTTTATGGGCAGCGTGGGTCATTCGGCATTGTCCCGCTTTCTCATGGGCAGCGTCACCGCCGCGCTGCTGCAGTTGGTGCAAAAGCCCACCGTGGCCGTCGTCTACCCCTCGGAAGAAATCTCCCTCAATTAGGAAATAATAAGATACCATGCGATTAAGTATTAACTGGCTGAAAGATTTTGTTGATCTCAACGTCTCTCCGCAGACCCTGGCGGATAAACTTACCCTGGCGGGCCTGGAAGTGGAAGCCCTGGAGGTGCTCGCTCCCCGATTCTCCGGGGTGGTGGTGGGGCGGGTCGACAGAGTGGAGCCGCATCCCCAGGCTGACCGGCTTCGACTGGTGGAAGTATTTGACGGCTGTGGCCATCACCGGGTGGTGTGCGGCGCGCCCAATGTCCAGCCCGGACAGCTGTACCCCTTCGCCCCGGTGGGCGCGGTTTTGGCGGACGGCAAGGCCTTAAAGGAGGCCACCCTGCGGGGCATCCGCTCCGAAGGCATGCTCCTGGCCGAGGATGAGCTGGGTCTGTCCGAAGATCACTCCGGCCTCATGGAATTGCCGGCCCATCTTGCGCCGGGCGCCGACCTGGGGGAAGTCCTCGGGCTCAATGATACGGTCCTGGAAGTGGCCATCACCCCTAACCGCCCTGATTGCCTCAGTGTCCTGGGGTTGGCCCGGGAAGTTGCCGCCATCCTGGATATTCCTCTGCATATTCCGCCGGTGGAATTTACGGAAAACGGCGATCCCATAGAGCAGCGGGCCGGAGTGGCCATCGAAGACCCGGAAAATTGCCCCCGCTATACCGCCCGCCTGGTGGTGGATCTGGAGGTGCGGCCCTCCCCGTTCTGGCTGCGTCGCCGGCTCCAGGCCAGCGGCCTGCGGGCCATCAACAACCTGGTGGATGTCACCAACTACGTCATGCTGGAATATGGCCAGCCCCTGCACGCCTTTGATTTCAACTGCCTGCAGCACGGCCAGATCGTAGTCCGGCAGCCCCGCCCCGAAGAAAGCAGCTTCACCACCCTGGATGGCCAGGACCGCCCCTTAACCTGGGAAACCCTGCTCATTTGCGATGCGTCCCAGCCGGTGGCCATTGCCGGGGTCATGGGGGGCCAGTCCTCGGAAGTCACCGGCGACACCCGCAACGTCCTGCTGGAGAGCGCCTACTTCAATCCCCCCTCCATCCGCCGGACTTCCAAGCGCCTGGGTCTGTCCAGTGAATCCGCTTATCGCTTTGAGCGGGGCATCGATCCGGGCTCGGTGGTGCCGGCCCTGAACCGGGCTGCCCAATTAATGGCGGAGTTGGGCTCCGGCCGGATTCTGCGCGGTCTCATCGACGTCTGCCCCCGGCCAGTGGTTCGCCCCCGGGTGCGCCTGCGCCTGAGCCGCACCAACGCCGTGCTGGGAACCTCCCTGTCCAAACCCGAGGTCAGCGATATCCTGCGGCGGTTGCAACTGCCCGCCCTGGAAGAGGATGCCGACTCCCTGACGGTGCAGCCCCCGTCCTACCGGGGCGATCTGACCCGGGAGATCGACCTCATCGAAGAAGTGGCCCGGCTGCACGGTTTTGATAATATTCCGGTGACCCTGCCCCGCCTGGCCATGGGAGCCCAGCGCCCCGACCGCCTGGCCCGGCTGCGGGAAAAGACCAAGGAATTGTTTTTAGGGTTGGGGTTTCACGAAGTCATCACCTATGCCTTTCAACCGGACCGCCTCAGCGATCTGCTCTTCGGCGAGGCGGCGGAAAGGGAATTTGTCCGCCTGGCCAATCCCATCAGCGAAGAGCAGGCGGTGATGCGCCTGGACCTCCTCCCCGGCCTCCTGGAGACCATGCGCCGCAATGCCGCCCACTTGAATAAAGACCTTAAAATCTTTGAAATCGCCAAGGTGTTTCATCCCAAGCTCGGAGAGCAGCTTCCCCGGGAAACCCTGATGCTGGCCGGCCTGTTGACCGGGGCCCGTAATCTGCCGGCCTGGAATCACCCCCCCGAAAACCTCGTGGACTACTATGACTTAAAGGGGGTCATGGAAAATCTCCTGGACGGTCTCCTGGTTAGTCAGTCGGTTTTTCGGCCAACCTCGGTATCTTTTCTACGTCATGCCACCGCGGTGCGAGCCGGGGCGACTGAGCTGGGCTACTTGGGCGAGCTCCACCCGGAGGTGGCGGAGCGGTTCGATTTAAAACAGCAGGTCTGGGTTTTCCAACTGAATTTTGAGCTTCTGGCGGCCGCAGCCCAGGATTTCGCCACCTTTACCCCCCTGCCGAAATATCCCTCTGTTTTTCGGGACCTGGCTGTCACCGTGCCCGTGGCCGTACCCGCGGGGCAAGTGGTGGAGGTCATTTTCCAGTGCGGGCGGCCAAAACTTGTCGAGGCCCAACTTTTCGATGTCTACGCCGGGCCGCCGGTTCCCGTCGGAGAACGCAGTCTGGCCTTTCACCTCTACTATCGCGACCCGGAGCGCACCCTCACTGATGAGGAGGTCAATCCCTGGCATGACGCCATTATCCAGGGTTTGCAGGAAAAATTAGGCGCCAAATTAAGAGCCTGAACAAGAATCAGAGCCAAGGCGGCCCATGCCCCCGGACAGCCCCGGCAAGCAATTATTCCGCATCGGTGAGGTAAGCCAACTCACCGGCATCAATCCCCATGTGCTGCGCTACTGGGAGTCGGAATTCCAGATTCTGGCTCCCAACCGCCGCCTCTCCAAACAACGTCTGTACCGCCAGGCCGACATCGATTTGATCCTGGAAATCAAACATCTCCTGGAAGAGGAAAAATATACCCTCTCCGGGATCAAACAATACCTGGCGGATAAAAAAAAGCCCCCCCACCCTTCGGCCGGCCACACCACAGCCCGGCGTCAAGCAGAACTGGAGGAATTGCTGGTTGAGATCCGAAACGAACTCCAGGCCATAAAAAATATTTTACTTTCTTGAACATCTCTGCTTTAATGGCACTGCCCTCAGGAGTGCCACTGGGACTAGGGTGGAGCAGGAGTAAGATTTTATCCGCCCATGAGGCTGAGATTACCGGCCCCCCGGAGGCGCTCCGGTTGGTGCAAAATGAGGCTCGCATTCGCCATCTCCTGAATATTTAGAACAATCCTATTAGTAGGAGGCTAACTTACGATGAGCAAGCTGCGGTGGTTAT
>VGSX01000191.1 GCA_016874895.1 Deltaproteobacteria bacterium | reverse complement strand
CGCCGGGCTCCAGGCCGCCCCCGCCGGTGAGGGGTTCGTTCCGGGCCAGATAATAGGGTGTCTGGTGCATGAGCAGGGTGCGCAACTCTCCGGTAAAGACCTGCAGGGGCCGGATAAACTGCACCAACGGCTCCGGATCCGGGGTTTTAAAGGCCGTGAGGGCCAGGATCCTCTCGTCCACCACCGCCACCGCCATTTCTGCCTCCACCCCCCGGCCGTCTTTGGCCATAACGATGAAATCCAGCTCCACTTTATTTCCCGGCTCCGCTCGTAATTCCTTGGCTCCAGGGCTGATCTGGACCTGCAGCCGCTCGGCCTCCCGGCGCACCGGCAGGTTCAGGTTACCCCAGAAAAAGCCTGGAGCCTCGCTGTCATAACGGTTGGCGAAAGCGGGAAACACTCCCCGGGGCGTCAGTCCAAGGACGGAAAGGTAGACGTTGGGGGCGTATGCGGCCTTAAGGGGAATCTCCAGAACCTGCAGACCCGGCGTTGCCGCCATGACCCGGTGTTCCAGGATACCGTCGGTCTCCAGGGTTATCAGGTAATGAGACACAGGCCGCCGCGGGCTCACCATGATCCTGGCCGTCTGACCGGGTTCATAGGCCGGCCGGTCTGCCGAAATGGCCAGGGCCTGATAAGGTTTATCCCGGTTATCGAAGTCGTCCCAGAGGAAATCGCCGGTCACCTCGAAAATCGTGGAGGAGGCAAAGGTGCGGCCTTCCTTGTCCGTATGGCTGAAAGAGACCAGGTACTGGCCGCCCCAGCTGAAATCAAACCGGAAACTGGCCTCCCCTCTGTCAATGGTTAAGTCATCGGCATACAGCTTCCGCCAGATGTCCTGGTAGTCCCAGTAAACATCGCCCTGGTCATTGCGCTTGGCCACATAGGCGCCGCTGCGTTGCAATACTTCGGCCCGGACCTGCCCCCTGGTGATCTTGTTCCCTTTCTGGGTCACGATGACTTTTAAGAGTTGTTCCTGTCCGGCCCTTAACCTCTCCTGGTGCCGGCCGATACCCACCAGCAATGCCGGATCAGCCTGGAAATCTCTGGTGTTCGCCACCGTGCGGCCGTCGAAATCCACCACTGCGGCGGTCACCGATAGGCCCATGAGGCCGGCCAGCACCTGGGGCTCCAAGGGGAATTCCACCTCCGCCCGGCCGTTTTCATCCAGAATGGCCTGGCCGCTCTCCAGCAGGTCCGGCTTATCGAACACCGCGGAACCGAAAGTGAAATCATCAAAACCCTCCACCCGGAAACTGGTGGTGGCCTTGTTCACCTTCCAGCGCACCTGACCGTGTTTCACCGGGCCGCCGGCATAATAAGTGGCGCTGATGGTGATGCGGACAAACTCCTGGGTCCGGGGACGGTTTACGTACCTGTCCTCCGGACGGGAAAACCTCTTAAACCCTATATCCACAAAATGCCGGGGCGGCCTGAAATCCTGGACCTGGAAGGTGCAGGTGGCCTCCTGTGGGGGCCGCTCCCGGGGCGCCTCATCGCCATTGTCCCCCGGTGTAGCGGCGTCGTCTGCGGTTTCGCCGGTATCCAGGTTCAGCGCCAGGGTGTAGGTTCCCCGGGGCAGGTGCGGCTGCAGGGCCAATTCACCCCAGGCGCTGCCGAAATCGGACAGAGTGGCTTCCTGGGAAAAGATATTTTCCCCCCTGGGACTGGTGATGGTAAAAGAAAAGGCGCCCTTGCCGGGAGGAGCGATCCCGCCCTCCTGATACTCCCGGATGCTCCCCTTGAAAGAGACCTTTTCTCCGACGCGGTAGACCCCCCGGTCGGTGAAGACAAACCCCCGCCGGTTCCTGATGGCCTGGGATTCCTCCTCCTGCCAGACCCGCTCCGGCCTCAGGTGGCCCTGGGGCCTGATTTCCACAAAAGAGACGTCTCCGGCAGTTCCGGTCAGCAACGCAGTAATCTGCGGCGGCCCCACCTGCCCTTTCACCACCTGGTAAGATCCCGGTTGTTTCAGACTCACACCTTCCAGCTCACGGCTGCCTATGATGAGAATCCCGTCCTGGTCGGTCTGTCCCACGGGGAAGACCTCCAGGTCCCGGGTGAAGGCCAGGACCTGGACCCCGGCCATGGGGGCACCGCTCTTGAGGGAAGTAACCCACAGCAGCAGGCCCGTTTCCCCCACTTTATAGGTCAGACCAAGATCGGTGAGGCGAAACAGCCGGACCTCGCCTGCCGCCGGTGCTGCTTCCGACTGGCCCTGGAGCCTGATGAGTTCCAGGGTCCCAGTTTCTCTGTCCGGACGAAAAGTGAGAGGCAGAGAAAAAGCCCGGGGCCGGTTTTTCTCACCCTGGGTGGCGAAAAGGTGCCTGGCTTCAACCGGCGTGGTGATAAATGGCGACAGAGCCTTCTGCAAAGCTGCGGACGGCCGGACGGCTCTGGGAGCTTCCCCCTGCAGCAGAGATTTCAGCTCCTCCACCCCGGCCTGGAGCTGAGCCCGCAATTGCCCCCAATCTCCCGGTTTCTGTTCAAAGGCCAGGGCTACGGGCAACAGCAGGGGCGGCGTTCTGATGCCCTCCACCAGGACCCTGTCCAGGTTTCTCACCCGCACCGGCAGCAACTGGCGGCTGTCTCGTTCCATGACGCTCTTGGGGTCCACGAATTCGGCCCGGGGGAGCATATCGGGCAGGAAGAAGGAATTTACGGTCTTGAGGTAGGTGCGGCGATCATACGTGAGGGTGGGCGGCAGATCGATGAGATGTCTGGCGCCATATCTGAAGGTTCCGGACAGGGTGAGCACCCCGTCCTGGCTCATGCTTGATTTATCCCAATCGATCTTAACGGGCGGCAGGAAGCGCAGCCGCGGTTTAATCACCTCCAGGGGGATAGGGTGACTGAAAATCACCCGGACCTCTTCCTTCACGGCATCCGGCTCTATCCGCACAATGGTAAAGTTTTTCTCCGGATTAATCTTGGCCGGAGGGCCGCTTTCCTCGGCCTGCCCCGGATAAACGCCCAGGAGCACTGTCAGCGCCAGCAGGAACGGCCAGAGCAGATTCTGCCACCGGCCCGGCGCTAGCTTTTTTATTACCATAACACCCTTCACCCCGCCCTGATGAGTTTTTTGCCGCCTCATGCCTGCCTCCCGTATGGTGCCGTTATGGGGGTTAGATCGGCAAGATGCCGGATGCTGATGGCCAAAAAGCTGACCCCGCAATACTGACAAACACTATACCAGATTTCTTTTTAATGAGGTAAAGGTCTTTGCCTTCCCCGGAAAAATCCGAAAAGTTTGAATCTGCCAAAAATCTGTGTTATTATTTCGCGGGAAAAAAATCACATGAGCTCTCAGTCCAGGTTTGCAGAGGCATTGACCCATCCATAGATTATGATACGATCATAGCCGATTGGGGCCACCCTCGATGCTTAAAATCCCCCCTGACCTCCCTTTAATCAAGGAGGAACTAGGGTGGGCTTATTAAAGTCCCCCTTTTTTGAAGGGAATTCAGGGTGTTTTACGGTAAAGCCTGTATTGTGAAGATACACCAGGAGACGGATAATGGGCGGTGAATTAATCGAAATCGAAAAAAATGCCGGTTACCAGGCGGTATTGACCTACTTGCAGGATTATACCCAAAAAATCAGGGAGATCCAGGAAAAGTATGCCTTGAGTGTTAAAGATGTCATGAGCACCAAACTCATCGACAATTATCAGTTGTCCTCCGAAGAGAGAGTCCAATTATCGAATCTAAAATTAAAGATTGATCACATTATCAATGAAGTGGCGCAACGGGTGGAGAAGCACCGCATCCACTCTTATGACCATTATACCAGACGATATGAATTGAACGCCTATGATAGATTGCGGGTCGACAGTCTGGTCAGTTCTGTCAGAAATATCAATGTCTCCATCCAAAAACTCAAGGTTGCCGTAGAAAATTTTACCCGCTGCAACCGGTTCATCATCGGTGAACTGGATGAGTGTCTGCAGAAGGGAGATTTTTCCCGGGGGAAGATGTTTGTCCTGGGAAATATGCTGCTTATCTATGAACTGGCCAATTATATGATAAATTTCCTGGAAAAGTTCAAGTTAGAGGGCGTTGACGATATCCTGGCCTTATCCGAAAAGGAAATTAACAACATCAATATCACCAGACAGAACCTGGAGAAATTAAAACAGGACCTGGATTCCCCGGACATCGACGACAAGGTGAAGGAGCAGATTGCCGCCAACCTGCGGGATCGGGAAAAATCTTTGGACGCCATTAATGAAGAGTGGGATAAATACACCGCCGGGATCCGGGAAGTCCAGGGAAAGGTCGGGTCCCTGCAAAGCAAACTCCCGACCCTGCGCCTCATCCGGGCTAATGCCCAGAATCAACTTGATTTCTTCGAGATCATGAAGATTTTCGGGATTGTTATGGTGACTGAGGCCGTGAAAAAAAATCTGGAGACCCTCGAAGTCGTCACCCTGCCTCTCGACGAATTGAAATTAATCTCTTTACCGCCGCACCGGGTCCAGCAGCTGCTGGGTTTCTCTTCCGAGGAAGAGACCAGCCAGACCGGCTAGGGGCGCGGCAAATCAGAATTTCTAGGAACTTTAGGCCCATAGGCTCGGGAGACCAGCCATCGTTTCGAAATACGCCAGATATTCCACCGAGCAATTGGAAGTTATCTTAACTCATCTGTCTGACCCGGATGAGAAGGAGTTGGTGAAAACCGAGCTCACCAAACGCTACTATGAGCATTATCTCAGTCTGGGCCGGGACTCCGGGGAGGACACCCCAACCGCAGCCTTCCCCGACTCGGAAACCGACGGCCTCGCAGCAGCCGAGCCAGGCGGTCTGACTCCTGAAACCGCGCCATTGCCGGAAGACGCCGTCGGCGAGGAATTTGCCGAGGATATTGCCCGCCTGGAAGCAGTTGAGCCCATCAGGGTCGATCCCGGGAAATATAAGGATACTGCCGCCAAGGCCGCCAATGACCGGGAAAGGCCGAAAATTCCTCCTAAAAAATACTGCTTCATTGCCACCGCGGCCTACGGCACCCCGCTGGCCCAGGAAGTCATCACCCTGCAATCTTTCCGCGATACCTATCTGTCCCACACCCGGCTCGGGGAGAAATTCATTCGGATCTATTATCACTGCAGCCCCTGCCTGGCCGAAACGATCCGCCGCCACCACCTTTTGCGCCTGGCCACCCAGGTGCTCCTCGCTCCCCTTATCTTCTTGATCAAAACAACCTGCGGGATTTCGGGACGGCGTTAAACCGATGTTCTGAAAAGTTCAAAGTTAAAGGTTCAGAGATCAAAGCACTGGAGGGCGTGCCGGGCCGCGCCATTTAAGGCGGCCAATGCCGCTTTATTTTTGAGAAACCGGTTCCCACATTGCACTTGGGAACCCCAATAGATGTCCTGCTATGAGGAGTCAACACTGTGGCAAAAACTGGTTTAGTCTATGATGAGCGATACCTGCTGCACGACCCGGGGCCCTGGCATGTGGAGCGGCCGGACCGGCTGCGGGCCATCCAGCAGCGGCTGGCCACTTCGGGTCTCTTAAAGGAGTTAATTCTCCTGGAGCCGCAGCCGGCGCCCCTGGAGTGGATTGCCAGGCTTCATGACCCGGATTATATCACCCGTTTCCAACGGGCCTGCCAGAAGGGGCAGAGGATTTTCGATACCGGCGATTGCGGCATCTGCCCCAAGTCTTTTGAGGTGGCCTGCCTGGCGGTGGGAGGTGTCTTTGCCGCAGCCGACGCCATCATGGCCGGCCGCATCGACAATGCCTTCTGCGCCGTGCGCCCCCCGGGCCACCATGCCGAGCGTTCCCGGGCCATGGGCTTCTGTTTTTTCAACAACGTGGCCCTGGGGGCCCGCTATCTCCAGGAGCAGCACGGCCTGGAGCGCATCGCCATCATCGACTGGGACGTCCACCACGGCAACGGCACCCAACATCTTTTCGAAACCGACCCCACCGTGTTTTACCTGTCCCTGCACCAGAACCCGGCCACCTGTTACCCGGGCACAGGGCGCCAGAAAGAAATCGGCAGAGGGCCGGGCCAGGGGTTCACCCTCAATATTCCCATGCCGCCCCACAGCCGGGACCAGGATTACCTTCAGGCCCTGGAGGGCCTGGCGCTGCCCGCCCTGAGGAATTTCAAGCCGGATTGCCTGCTGATTTCCGCAGGCTTCGACGCCCACCAGAGCGATCCCCTGGCGCACATGGATCTCACCGAAAAAGGCTACCGGGATATGGCAGGCCTGCTGGGAGACCTGGCCCGGGATCATTGCGCCGGTCGGCTCATTACCGTGCTGGAGGGAGGTTATAACCTGGCCGTCCTGGGGGAATGCGTCCTGGAGCATATCCAGGTTCTTCGAAGCCTTTGAGGATAGAAAGGCAATCGGGTTCGGAGCAATCATGGGCATGGAAAATGGTTGCCGCCAAAACATAAAAATCTTGACAGGATGTGGGAGTTATGCGACATTTGAATATCGTTGAGTGACAGGGGTGGAGTACCTCCTTGATTCCAGAAACCAGATGAACCAGCACCAACGGCACTACCAGACATTTTAAGGTTAACCGAGTGCATCTGGCGTAATGCGGTCAGTTACGGAAGATGCTTTTTTTATGATACATTCATGTCAGATATTCAGATTCAATTAACCGACGGCGCCCCGCAACCCTTCGAGGCCGGACACAGCGTGGCCAAGGCCCTGCAAAAGCTGGGGGTGGCGGGCGATCATGACGTGGTGGCCGCCCAGGTAAACGGCCGCCTGATGGATTTAGACGCCCCCCTAAAGGCCGACTGCACCATCGCGCCGGTTTCCCAGGACTCTCCCCTGGGCCTGGACATCGTCCGCCACAGCGCCGCCCACATTATGGCGGAAGCCGTGCGCTCCCTCTTTCCGGGGGTCAAAATCACCATCGGCCCGGCCATTGAAACCGGGTTTTATTATGATTTCGATCCCCCCCGGCCCTTTACCCCGGAAGACCTGGAGCGCATTGAAGCCCGCATGCAGGAACTGGTGCGGCAGGACCTGCCCTTTTCCCGCCGGGAGGTTTCCTGGCAGGAGGCGGTGGACTTTTTCAAAAGCCAGGG
>VGSX01000190.1 GCA_016874895.1 Deltaproteobacteria bacterium | reverse complement strand
GACGGCAAGTGTTCCGGGAAAAAGGGGCCGGACGGGAAGGAGATGAGCGGCGCCTGCCTCCAGCCCATTGAAATTCCCCTGGGGTCCCGGGTGTTGATCGCCGGGGTCCGGGCCACCGAAGGCCAGTTGCAGAAACTTTTAAGGGATTATGTCTGCGACAAGGACAAGCGGCCGGTCCTGGTGTATCAGGACGAAGACCGCCTGACCGTCCGGGAGGTTTTCGCCCACCAGGTGGTCGGTCCCATGGCTCCCGAGCGTCTTGAATTGGTGGAGAAGCCCATCTATGTCGTCGGCGGGCACCTGGTGGAAATCGGCAAGTACCGTGCCATTGGCAAGGTGACCACCGCCTACCGGGACCAGCAGCCCACCCTCCTGGTGGACGCCATGGAGAGGCTGGATGAGGACTACCAAGGATTCACGGTAGAGAAGTACCGGGCCAACCTGGAAAAAGTTCGGGAAATGTCCCCAGACGAAATCGCCGCGGACCTGTCCGTCCACGTAACCCGGATTTACGGCCGTCCGGACCTGCACCTGGGGACGCTCCTGGTGCTTTGCTCCCCCTTGGGCTTTGATTTTCCAGGTGAAGGCATAATCCGGGGCTGGCTGACGGCTATCATGGTAGGCGACAGCGGGGTTGGCAAAACCACGGTAAGCGAAGGGCTGCTCACTTTCGCCGAGGCAGGGCAACGGGTGAGCGGCATGACGTCCTCCCGGACGGGAATCACTTATGCGTGCGACCATGACGAGCGCCGGGGTTGGCGTATCAAGGCCGGCGCCTTGCTAAAAATGACCCGCCAAGTGCTGCTCGTGGACGAAGCGCAGGACATTCCCATGGAGGAATTAAAAACCATGGCCGAAGGGCTGGACACCGGCTTGGTGCGCATCGACAAGATCCAGAACAAGGTGTTCGAGAGCCGCACCCGGGTGCTGTTCGGCTGCAACCCGATCCACCCCAAACGAGCTCCGGGGCAGCGTACCATGGACAGCTTCCGTTACGGGTGCGAGGCCATCAAGGGCATCTTCCCGGAAATGATGGTGCGCCGTATTGACTTCGCCATCTTCGCGGCGTCGTGGGACATTGAGGATAAGGAGAAAATCTACTTCCCCGAAAAGCCCGCCGGTCCCCAACAGGTGACCCGGGAGGACCTGCGGGCTTTGATTTTCTACGCCTGGAATCTCAGGCCGGATCAGATCGTCATCGACGACAACACCGCTCACTATATCCGGCAGACCGCCAAGTACCTGAGCGACAAGTTCGGCGGGTCTGATGACCTTCCCATCGTTTACCCCGAGGACTTCCGCAAAACTATGGCTCGGCTGAGCGTGGCCTACGCGGTCCTGGACCTCTCCACCACCGAAGACTTCTCTCAGGTAATAGTCAAACCGGGGCACGTGGCGGAAGTGTGCGAGCTCCTAGAACGGATATACGAGGCGGAAAATGCCCGATTAGACGCTTATTCCACAGAGTACAGGCGTCTCCATGGACTTGCCGACCACAAAAAAATCGAGGCCGGAATTGCAAGGGTAATGCAGGGAGATCAAGATCGGCGGTACAGATTTCTGTTTATTCTCAGGGAGCTCCTTAAAAACGAGACGGTCAGACAACGGGATTTGTTCGAAACTTTAGGGGTCACACGGCAAACTGTTCATCGTGACATGAATTTTTTTACCAGGTTCAACTTGGTCACTTCGAGCACAAGAGAAGGCTACCGGAGGACGCCGAAACTCATCCGGGTGGTCAAACGTATTGAAAAGGAGTCGCCGGACCTTCTTCCATGGCAGACCCTCGATGAAGAAGAGGATTTGTAACATGGTAAAACAATATTAAAATTAATTAGTTAGGTATAATTAATCGATTTTTGTGTTACAAATGATCCTCTATCTATAAAAGCAAATTTCCATTTTGAAAAGACAACGAAATCTATTTACAAAAATATTTTTAGCTCTGCATTTGTAACATCCTTGAGCTAAAAATGGTGATAAATTTAAGCTTACTTATTGTTATTACTGGATATAATCCCGTGTTACAAATGGTCTATATGTAACATATAGAAGATCAAACACAAGGAGGGTTGTGTTATGGACCACCAACAGATCGGTAATAACGATTGCGATACCAGTTCCATTCTAATCACCGACGCAAAGCAAGCTTTGCAGAAAGTTTTAGAGGCTTATGGTGAGGATGTGGCTACCCAAGTTTTTGGTTCCGTGGTGGCAGATGCTAGGTGTAGAACGTTTTGCCACCTTCAAGGTGTGAAGCAAATCCACTGCGGGGCTTACCTTGAAAAAATGAAAGGGAAGAAGAGGCCCGCAGTCCCGAAAATCCCTCCCGCCATGGACCACGGGACTCTCTGGGGGAAGGACGGGAAAACACCTTCTTTATTCGTGAGCCAGCCCTACAAATTAGCGCACAATCACCTTCGCCAAGTCATGGACTTTTGCGAAGCCAACGGCCTTGAAGTCGAGATCGCTGGCTGGCCCTCATGGTGGAAACCCGGGATGGCTTTAACTGTAATTTTTAAAACTAAGGAAGACACGGTTAGCGTGGAAGACATTGTCGGAGGCAATGGCAATACATAAAGACTGTCGGACAAAGCGCTCAATCTGTGGATAACTCTAAAGATGAGGACAGCGACATGGACTTCAGATCGGAACCAAAGCGTGGCCGTGGAAGACCTAAGAAAATTGCTCAGGCTCCGGCCCCCGAGGCATTCACAAGCAAGGAGAAGGCCAGCACAGGAGAAGGCAATAAGAGTGCATTGGTTCCTGAAATTATTGAAAGTACGGTTTTGAAGGACATTATAAATATTAACCTAAAATCTGATTTTTCAGAAAAAGAAATGAAATTTTTGGAATATTACCTTCCCGGGGAAATGAAGCAGGAAGATGCTGCAAAATTAGCCGGTTATGACTCTACATGCGAACGATACTTGCGGAAAATCGCTCAAAAAGTAGTCCAAAAGTATGAGTCGCGCATGGAGGACCACCGGAAAATTATGCGGGCTATGGGCTACGGGGAGATCAAGGTCATCCAGCTTCTCATCGAGGCTGCTACAACCTTCAATTCGGAGACGGTCAAGCTCAACGCCCGGATCGCCTTGTCGAAGTGTCTTGGTTTGCAGAAAAGCGAGGTTCTGGAGGCGGTCCAGGGTGTCCAGATCATCATCAAGCAAGGTGATGTCCAGGGGGACCAGACCATCCAATCGACCAGCGCCAAACCCGCTCAGCCCACGGCTCTTCCGGTCCCTGTTCCGGGCGTTCCCAAGGTGCGGATGATTAAATAAGTTGGAGATTGCCTCATCCTCGGCCTTCCCCCTTAGTCGAAGCGTATACACGCCGTAGAAAGCGAGTAACGCTTTTTGGGCACTATCTGAGAGAGGCGATTGTCCTAAATTTATGTCCCATTGCACGAGGCTGTTTTCGCCGCCACACCTTTGCCACAGACCTGTACCGGGACACCAAGGACCTGCTGGTGGTCCGGGATGCTCTGGGCCATGCCGACACCAAGACCACGGAAATCTATACCCATCTCAATAATGATGAACTCCGACGGGCCATGCAGAAGTTGCGGGCCAAGAAGCGGAGGCCCAAATGAACCCGGAGGACCTCACCGTCCGGCGGGAGGCCCTGGAATTGACCAGGGCTAGGTTGGCGCATCATCTTGGGGTGAGCTACACCACCATCTATCGTTGGGAGGATGGCCGCCGCCACATTCCTCCCTGGGTGGATAAATTCCTGGCCCTCCTGGAACGGGTCCAGGGATGCGAGCGGTGCCGTTTATAACTGCCTTTGGCGGCGCTCAACCGGAGCAGTAAAAATGCTCCCCTCCCCTGAGGGAAGAGCAATGCCGCACAATACCTGTAAGTTCGGGCCGGGCGTGGAAATGGTTCCGGGAATAGTACCGGAGCCGATTATGGAATTGGCAAAACTCTTGATTAAGGGCCTGGGATTGCCCCAGGAGTTTGTGGAAATGGTGGAGAAGCAGGTAGGGTTTAAGGAATTCCAGTTGATAGACGCCGGTGATGATGTCATCCTGGACATCTGCGAGGAGATGCCCACCCTGGCGGCTCTCCTCCTCATGCGAGACAGCCTGCACCGCGCCGGCGCCGCCCTGGACAACCTCGATGACCGCACGGTCTATTTGCTGCCTTTGCTGGAAAACATAAAGAATTTCCTCTTTGGCATTGCCATGATAAGCTGCATGACCCGCCCTGGCATTATCCCCCGGCGGTTCGCTGCCTCCTGCGAAGGGCGGCTCAAGCTGGTAGGGGAGAAATTGGGGTTGTAAAAGGTGAGGGAACGCGCCATGCTGGAACTCCTGGGCAAGCGCCTGGAGCAGGCGATCCCAACCACCGCCAAACGCACCCTCCCCGCCGAGTTCACCAAGATCGAAAGATATTGCTAAAAAACAAGGGGGCCGTTCCCGGCCCCCCTTGAATCTGGTCATCTTCAGGTCTCCCCCTCAAAAAATTATCTTTTTTAATATTTACATGTTTAATTGAGTGCGGTATGTTGGGAATTGATAAAAATTTTTAAATCCTTTTGAGAACATTTTAATCCCCTATGAGGTTCTAGTCGCCTATCTAATCAAAAGTCTCTAATATAGGAGACCGAGATGGAAGCTCCGTTCTCTAAGCCCTTTTCATTCTTTACCAAAGTTTTTCTCCTCTCACTCCTCCTACTAAGTCTTCTGTTCCTTAACCCGACCCAAGCTTTCTCCTTTGGAACTGAAGACCACGTTCATATCGCCTACCAAGCCATTCGATTGTTGGCTAATCAGTCAGCCGGGGAGGAGTTGAATAAATATCAATCCAAAGTCATACAAGGTGCTTGGGAAGCCGATTACTATAACTATAATGAAATCCTCCGCATATGGGTTCTAGAACCTGGTGTAGCTGCCAAGGACCATTTCTGGGATGCTGACATTCCTGGCTCTCATTATCCCGGTCCCTTTTTTTCTGCTCCTGAAAAGGCGCAGATTTATTGGGACCTTGCAGTCCAGGCTTATAAGGAAGAAAATCTAGATGATGCTTATTTATTCTTGGGATATGCCTCCCATTTTCTTGCAGATATGGGGAGCCCCGCGCATGCTCACAACGACGATCATTTTTTCACTGGAGAAGATTGTTTTGAAGGAATCTACTTAGGAGGAACAGGCGTCGCCTTCAACTATTTTGCGGAAGACGCCCCGGGCATTGCTCCTGACCGCACCCTTTATGCGTTAATGTATAACCTTAACCAGCGAGCCCAATGGTTCCCCAGTGTCAGTATAATTTCGGGAGTCGGGGATGCTGGATATGAAGGCAATGATAAAGACGAAAATGGCGCACATCACCCTGAATGGCACCCAGGCTGGCCCTCTTATACCGCCCAGGAGATTTGGTTTGATGATCCCGGCAACTTAAAAAAAGAGAAAATGGCCAGTATTCTGATACCCTTGTCCTTCAGCTACATGGCCGGCCTCTATCAGACTTTTTTTGAATCATTAAATCCTTCCATTACATGCCTCAGTTATATACCTGTCTTGAAGAAGACGAATTTTTTCGGCAGTGGCATGGTAAAAGGCTATCCCATTACCCAATGGGATTGGGATATGAACTATGACGGGCAAAATTTTCACCGTGACCCCTCCAGCACAGGTCCATCATTCCCTTATCAGTTCAAGACTATGGGGTCCCGGACCATTGCATTACGCGCCTGGAATGAAAACGGCGACCATGCCATCATCACTCGCACCATAGAAGTCACCCAATATCCTATCAACGTATCTGCACCTCATGGACAGGAATCCCTGGATCGCACCTTTTCCACCCCATCCCCTGACCCACCTTCGCTCATCTCCAAGTATGAATGGGATTTCGGAGATGGGTCCGGGTTCCAGGAAGGGCAGCAAGAGGTCAGCCATACCTATCCTTCTGCCAATTCATATACCGTAACCTTGCGCTTGAATTTGGATGACAGTTCTCAACTTACCAGCACTCGGGCTGTTTCGGTGGGAGGGGTACATGGATTCCGGTATATCGGAGGACAGACCATTTATAGTAACGAGACTTGGACCCAGGACTGGACCTATGTAGTAATGGGAAATGTTGCCATCGCCCCGGGGGGGTCTTTAACAATCGAGACGGGGACGAAGGTCTATCTTTACGGTGGCGTAAGCCTCTCGATTTCCGGCACATTGAAGGCCACTGGCGCGACTTTCACCTGGGCGGATGGGGCCAATGAATGGAAAGGCATCGGATTCTGGGGGAGTGGGGCCAATAACAGCCGGTTGGACGGTTGCGTCATCGAACACGCCTCAGGGCACCCAAATTTATCAGGGATTATTGGAGTCGGTTATGATTGTGCTCCTACCATTACCGGCTGCACCATCAGTAATGGTAAGGGGAATGGGATCGGGATATACAGTGGCAGTGATGCATATAATTATCCGAGCAGACCTTTGATCACCAACAACACGATCACCGGCTGCGCCTACGGCATTTATTCGGTTAATTGGTCAACCCCAACGGTCACTGGTAATACTATAAAAAACAACGGCTATGGGTCGTTTGTTTATATAACCGGCACCCATCTTTTTAGCGGGAATACCTATTTAGGGAACACGATAGACGAGTATGTATCTGGCTACCTAAGCAACTCGGTGACCTGGAATGATGCCGCCACCTACCAGGTACGTGATCTTTACATAGAACAGAGTGGAAGTCTAACCATCACCTCGGGGCGGAAGGTTACTTTTGATGCAGGAGGCTACCTAACGGTTAATGGCACTCTGAAAGCCACGGGCGTGACCTTCACCTGGGCGGATGGGGCCAATGAATGGAAAGGCATCGGATTCTGGGGGAGTGGGGCCAATAACAGCCGGTTGGACGGTTGCGTCATCGAACACGCCTCAGGGCACCCAAATTTATCAGGGCCTAAAATGAGTGATTTATTACTTGCATATTATGATAAAGTAATATAACATACTGATATCAATGAGCAAATTGTATTACTAACTTTGCTCAGCCAAACCCATTGGGTGGGAGGTTGTCACAAGCGCTACTATGCCTGGTAGA
>VGSX01000189.1 GCA_016874895.1 Deltaproteobacteria bacterium | reverse complement strand
GCCCTCAGTCTGGCTCTGACCGCCAATGCCTACGCCACCCCCAATGCCCTGTTCTTTACCCAGGGAAGCTTTTATGTGGAGATGGTGGTGGATCGGGCGGTGGAGGACCTGCCCGGCGCCCTGGCGGCTTTTACCACTGCCCTCCTGGCCAGGATGCCGCCCGCAGCGGCAACCGCCACCCTGGCGGACCTTTTCCCGGCAGAGGGTCTGGCGGCGGACAGCGTCCGGCTTAACGCCAGTGACGCCTTCGGGCTCCAGGGTTTTGACGCCGTCTACACCGGGGAATATATCTTGAAGGACGGCAGGGCCACGGCTTTTCTGGCGGAGCGTCCCTCCCCGACCGAAGCCCAAGCCGAGGCCCAACGCTACCGGGACTTTCTGGTCTCTTTCGGATACCGGGAGAGAGAATCGCCGGAAGTCCTGCCGGATGGCACGGTGCTGGCCCTGGACACCCAATTTGACGTCATCATGGTGCTGGACAACAGAGTGTTAGGGGTGCACGACGTCCCCTCTTGGGAAGCGGCCCTGGAGTTGGTCGCCCGGTTGCGCCAGGCAATTTCCGGGAAGCCATGAGGAAGGCTATTTCGGTTTGCATTTTTTAGGTTATTTAGTATTCATCCGGAAAGTGAGCCGGTTCTCTACAATTCCATGGAAGAACATAAGAGCCCCAGAAACATAACAGTTCCTCAGGGGCCTACGGGCCACCCGTAAGGCGGGATGCGCTTCGCTGTCCCGCCCTACCTAGTGAACTTTTCGGAGCAGCTCGAATTAATTTGCTTAACCCCCTTCAAGCGGGGAGAGGAGATAAAGGATTCTCCGGATGGGCACCGAATAGCTCAGTATGATGGAATTACGATATAAAAAAACAGGTACATTTTTACCTTTATTCGGCATAAACCTTAAATAGAAGAGAGCATGAAAGAAGAAATGACCCGCCGGGATTTTTTGAAGAGGCTGGGGATTGCCTCGGTGACAGGGTTGGCCGCCGGCGGGATCGGCCTGATTCTCCACGACCCCCAGGGTCCGGACCTGGTCCGGCAACAGCAAACTATCACCGGTTTGGGTAATTTCGCCCTCCCGGCGCTGGCCTCGGAGCCCGGCAAAATGGCCCTGGTGCACGGCATGGACCGACGTCTGACCCTGCAGCAGGGGGTCCAGGCCCTGGGCGGCATGGAGGCATTTATTAAACAGGGCGACCGGGTCTTGCTCAAGGTCAACGCAGCCTTTGCCACTCCCCCGGCCCTGGGGGCCACCACCAGCCCGGAGCTGCTTAGCGCCGTGGGCGAACTGTGCTTTCAGGCCGGAGCGGCCCAGGTGCTGGTGACGGACAATCCCATCAACAACCCCGAGAGCTGCTTCGAGATCAGCGGCCTGGCCGCGGCGACCCGGCAGTCCGGGGCCAGGCTGATTCTGCCCCGGCATGAGCTTTTTGCACCCGTCAGTCTTCCCGGAGGCCGGCTCATCCAGAACTGGCCGGTTTTGACCGGGGTTTTCCCGGGAGTGACCAAGGTCATTATCCTCAGCCCGGTGAAGGACCACCAGCGGGCCGTGGCCTCCATGACCCTGAAAAACATCTACGGCTTTTTGGGCGGCCGAAGGAACGTTTTCCATCAGGACATTAACGGCATCATCACCGAACTGGCCCAGTTGCTTCGGCCTACCCTTTGTATCCTGGACGGCACGGTGAGCATGATGACCAACGGCCCCACCGGGGGCTCTCTGTCGGACCTGAAAGACACCGGCCTCATGATAGTCTCCACCGACCCGGTGGCTGCGGACGCAGCCGGGATAGAACTGTTGGGCCGGACCCTCCGGGATGCGCCCTATATTCAGATGGCCGCCGCGGCGGGGGCGGGGGAGGCCGACTATCAGCAGCTTAAACCGGTGGTGCTGCACACCTGAGCTAACGGACACTTTTTTATGCGTATAGTATCGGTCCGGCGGATCAGTCAGATTTTTTTCTTCTCGGTCTTTCTCTGGTTCTGTCTGGTCACCACCGTGGGGACGGCCTGGTGGCAGCTGCGGGGGTGGCCCGTTAACTGGCTCCTGGAACTGGCGCCCCTCACCGCCGTGGCCACGGTCCTGGCCACCGGCACGCTCTACGGGAACCTGCTCTGGGCCCTGGTGGTCATTGTCTTTACTCTCCTGCTGGGCCGTTTTTTCTGCGGTTTTGTCTGCCCGTTAGGAGCCCTCAATCAGTTCACCGGGTGGCTGGGGCAGCGGGGACAGGCCGTCCTGGCTCGCGTGGAAGCCAACCGCTACCGGCCGGCCCAGGCCATAAAATACTATATCTTGTTTTTTTTCCTGGCCCTGGCCTTCATGGGCTCGGTCCAGACCGGGTTCCTCGACCCGCTGCCCCTGGTCTACCGGAGCGTCAACCTGGCTGTGCTGCCTCTTACTGCGGCCGGTTTGACCGGGCCCCGATTTTACGCCTCGGTCTGGCTCATCGGCCTGTTGTTTTTGGGGATAGTGGCCCTGAACCTCTGGCGGCCCCGGTTTTTCTGCCGGTTCGTCTGTCCCCTGGGAGCGCTCCTGGGCCTTTTGGGCCAGCTCAGCCCCTGGCGCATCGGCAAACGAGACAAGGGCGCCTGCGGCGACTGCCGTATCTGCGAAGAGTACTGCGAGGGGGCCTGCCGCCCCGCCGGGGGAATCATCCTCGGCGAGTGCGTGCTCTGTCTGAACTGCCTCAACCGCTGTCCGGCAGGGCGGATAACCTTTGCCGGTCAGCCCTCGGCCGCGGGGGAGGCGCCTCTGCCGGACCTGTCCCGGCGCAGCCTCATCGTCTCCGGGGCCGGATTGGCGGTGGCCGCCATGTGGAACGTGGGCGGCCTGTCCGGAAATAACCGCAACCCCTCCCTCATCCGCCCGCCCGGTTCCCTGGACGAAGACCGCTTCCTGTCTCGCTGCATCCGGTGCGGCCAATGTATGCGCGTCTGCCCCAGCAATATTATTCAACCCGCCCTCCTGGAGTCCGGGGTGCAGGGACTATGGAGCCCCCTGGTGAACTACCGCCTGGGGCGCAGCGGCTGCCAGATCACCTGCGTGGCCTGCGGGCACGTCTGTCCCACTGCGGCCATTCGGCCTTTAAGTATCAATGAAAAGCTGGGCCTCGGGGAGTTCGCCTCCCAGGGGCCCATCCGCCTGGGCACCGCCTTTGTGGACCGGAACCGCTGCCTCCCCTGGGTCATGGACCGGCCCTGCCTGGTCTGTCATGAAGTGTGCCCGGTGAGCCCCAAGGCGATATTCATCCGCACCATCTTCAAAGATATCCGGGGCGGACATTCTCTGGCCGCCAGGGTGCAGGGCGAGGCGGTGGAACTGGCCGAGGCTCCCCTGTGGCAGGTTAACCTGGCCAGCGGCGACTACTACCTGGGTCTGGCCGGGGAGCCGGAAAGCCGGCTCAGGCGCATCATCGGTGCTTTGGGCCTCCGTCTAAGCCTGGAAGCCCCCCTGACGGAGGAGATTTTAGCAGCAGAAACCCAGGTGGATATCCGGGTGCGCCTGGAGCGCCCCTATATGGACCCGGACAGGTGCATCGGCTGCGGCATGTGCGAAAACGAATGCCCGGTGGTAGGCTTGCGGGCCATCCGGGTTTACAGCGAAAATGAAACCCGGGCTGCGGCAGGGCGGCTTCTAATTTAAAGTGCAGATACTCAGGGCGGGCAAGCGGCGCGACTCCCTCCTGCGGGCATAATTTTCCTCGAACCCTGCCCAGGTTCACCTTGGGCAGGGGAATGATTAACTTACAGTTTTTGCTGATAGCTGATGGCTGAACGCCCTCATTTTTTAATCGGGACAAATGAATTTCCCCTAGACCACGAGGAGGTGGTTGGCATGAGCCATGAGAACAAGGGAGCGGGCTTTACCCGCCGGGAGTTTGTCAAGACCGTGGGGCTGGCCGGCCTGGCAGTGGCCGGAGCCGGTGTGCCGGGGGCCATGGCCGCCCCGGAAAGGCCGGCTGGCGCCAAAACCGAAACCATGCCCCAGCGGGTTCTGGGAAAAACCGGGGCCAAGGTTTCTATCCTGAACCTGGGGGGCGGGTTTGACACCATTAACAACCAACTGTTGTTGCGGCAGGCCCTGAAATGGGGCGTCACCTTCTGGGATACCGCCGAGGCGTACGGCAACGGCCTCAGCGAAGAAGGCTTCGGCCGGTTTTTCGCCCGCAATCCCGAGGCCCGGAAGGAGATTTTTCTGGTCACCAAGCTTGTTCCTGGCCAAGGCAACCTGACGGCGCGGCTGGACAAATGCCTCTCCCGGCTGCAGACGCCTTACGTTGATCTGTTTTACATCCACAGCATTACCGGCATTGGCGATATGACCCCGGCCTTCAAGGCCTGGGGCGAGGAGATGAAAAAGGCCGGCAAAATAAAATACTTCGGTTTCAGCACCCACACCAACATGGCCGATTGCCTGCTGGGCGCAGCCCGCCTGGACTGGATCGACGCCATCATGCTCACCTACAACTTTCGCCTGGTGAACGACCCCAAAATGGTGGAGGCCGTCAGCGCCTGCACCAAGGCCGGGATCGGCCTGGTGGCCATGAAGACCATGGGGGGCGGGCCGGGGATGCCTAAAACCGAGAGCCCCGGAGAGCTGAAAGTGGCGGAGCGCTTCCTGCAGCGGGGTTTCACCCAGGCCCAGGCCAAGCTCAAGGTCGTCTGGGAGAATCCGGCCATGGCCAGCATCTGTTCCCAGATGCCCAATTTGACCATCCTGTCGGCCAACGTGGCTGCGGCCCGGGACCAGACCAAACTCTCCCAGGGGGATATGGATGCCTTGCAGCAGTATGCCCAGGAAACCAGGGCAGACTATTGCGCCGGCTGCGGCCATATCTGTCAGACTGCGGTGGATGGGGCGGCCCCCATCCCCGAGGTCATGCGGTGCCTGATGTATTACCGGGATTACGGGGAGCCGGGGCTGGCCCGGGAGATCTTCGCCAGCCTGCCCCTGGCAGCCCGGCGGCGGTTGACCCGGGTGGATTACTCCCAGGCAGAGCAGGCCTGCCCTCAGGGACTGGCCATTGCTGACCTGATGCGTCAGGCCGCGGAGATCTTGGCCTCATAAAGACGAAGCCGTAAAGGTGGCTCAATGACCATGGAACCCAAGGATAGGCTGATCTTTCCTTTGGATGTGCCCGAGGGGGCACAGGCCCTGGAGCTCATCAGGCTCCTGAAAAATGACGTAGGTCTGTTTAAGGTGGGACTGGAGTTATTCGTAGCCCAGGGGCCGCAGTTCCTCCAGACCGTAACCGCAGAACTCGGGGTGGGTTTTTTCCTGGACCTGAAATTCCATGACATCCCGGAAACCATGGCCCGGGCCCTGGACGCGTTGGGCCCGGGCATCCGGTTCACCACCATTCACTGCGAGCAAGGGCCCGAGCTGCTCCGGGCCACGGCCGCAGCTGGCAGCCGGGGGGTGCAGGTCTTGGGGGTGACGGTCCTCACCAGCCTGGATACCCCGGACCTGCTGGCGGCCGGCATCGATCCCCGTTATGCCGACCCGCCCCGAAACCTGGTGCTGCGGCGGGCTGAATTGGCCCGCCAGGCGGGGTGCCGCGGCGTTGTCTGCTCCCCCTGGGAAGTTAGGGCCGTAAAAGAGAGATTTGGCCCCGATTTTCTCGCCGTCTGCCCCGGTGTGCGCCCGGCGTGGGCGGCGGTGCCGGGGGATGACCAGAAAAGGGTCATGACGCCCGCTGCGGCCATCCGGGAGGGCGCCGATTACCTGGTCATCGGCCGCCCCATCCGCCAGGCCCCGGACCCGGCGGCCGCAGCCCGGCGGGTGGTGGCGGAAATGGCTGCGGCCCTGGCTCCGGCCTGATCGGAGGGAGCGAAATTTCTCGTCTTATAACCGGCTGTCCAGGCCCAGGGCCTGCCGCTGGCTTTCAACGTGTCGGATGAGTAAGCCCGCCGCCTTTTCCGGGTCCGGCTCCACGGCAAAGCAGGCCCCCACCACGCCTTTGAGGCCGTTAAGCAGCAGGTCGGTGACCATTCTGCTGCCCAACACCGGCGGCGTTACCCCCAGGACGGTATAGATGCCGCTGGCCACGGCGTAGCTGGCGATGGCCGCGGCCTTTTCCGAGTACCATTCCGGGGCTGAGGCGGCTACGGGGAGCTTATCCACGTCCACCCCCAGGGCGTTGGCCAGGGCTGCGGCCAGGTGCATGATGCGAGTGTTATCCACGCAGGAGCCCATGTGCAGCACCGGCGGGATTTTCAGGGCCTCGCAGATGGCCTTCAGGCCCGGCCCGGCCAGGGCCGCGGCGCCCGGGTCCTTGAACCCGGCCTTGGCGTTGGCCACTGCGGTGCAGCCGGTGTCCAAAACCAGGATGTCGTGCTCAATGAGCTTGCGGGTGATGGTGGTATGCCCCAGGTCCTGGCAGATCTTGGGGTTATTGCAGCCCACCACGCCCACCGCGCCCCGGAGCTGACCGGCCTTGATGGCGTCGAGGAGAGGCGCCGACGTGCCCCCCAGGGCGCCAAGGATGGCCTCCACCGAAAAACCGCTCACCTGGTTCACCGGGGCCACGGGTATGAGGACCCGCTCCGGCTTACGGTCGGCAAAATTTTCCACCGCCATCTTAACCACTTCCCGGCCTCGCTCTAGAGCGTTTTCCGGGGTAAATTCCAGGTGCTGGGCGTGGGGAAACTTGGCCTTGGGAGAGGTGGTGATGAGATGGGTGTGGTAGCAGGTGGACACCTGGCCCACCGAGGGCATGATGCACTGGTAATCCACCACCATGGCTTCCACCGCGCCGGTGAGCAGGGCCAGTTCCTGGACCAGGTGATTGCCGGCCATGGGGATGCCCTTGCGCATGAGGACTTCGTTCCCGGTACAGCACAGCCCCACCAGGTTGATACCCTTGGCCCCCAGCTCCTGGGCCCGGCCCGTCAGCGCCGGATCCTGGGAAGAACGGTAGATCATCTCGGAGACCAGGGGGTTGTGGCCGTGCAGGATAATATTAACCTCGTCGGTTTTCAGCACCCCCAGGTTCACCTGGGAGGCCACGGGGGAAGGCGTCCCGAACAGGATATCGGAAACCTCGGTGGCAATCATGGAGCCGCCCCAGCCGTCGCT
>VGSX01000188.1 GCA_016874895.1 Deltaproteobacteria bacterium | reverse complement strand
GAAATCTATAACAAAAAAATCCGGCCGTTTAAAGTCACCGAATTTACTCCTTTCCAGGTCAGTTACATTAACCTGGACGAATACCTGGAAAAACGCCGGGAGTTTTCCACCCACGAGTGGATTGATATTTTAATCAACTCCTGTGGCCTCAATCCCGAGAAGATGACCCGTCGGCAGAAGCTCTTGTATCTCAGCCGTTGCATCGCCCTGGTGGAAACCAACGTCAACCTGGTGGAGCTGGCCCCCCGGGAAACCGGCAAGACCTATCTTTACCGCAATATCTCCTATTACGCCCACGTTCTTTCGGGGGGCAAGGCCACTCCGGCGCAGCTCTTTATTAATTTAAACACCGGACGCATTGGGGAGGTTGGCACCCGGGATGCCGTGGTCTTTGATGAAATTGCCAACACCGACTTTACTGATCCCAAAGCCTTTGTCAGCATCATGCAGGGCTACATGCAGGACGCCAAATTCAGCCGGGGTAAAAAAGAGTTGTTGGCCTTTGCCAGCCTGGTCTTCATGGGCAACATTGACGTTCAGGGCAATCTCCCCCACGAGAAGTATCACCACCTGTTTGAGCCGCTCCCCGACTTTTTGCAGATCATCGCCTTTCTGGACCGCATCCATGGCTATTTGCCCGGCTGGGAAATTCCCAAGCTCACCCCGGAAAGTTTTTCCCGGGATTATGGTTTTATTACCGATTATTTCTGTGAAATCATGCATGAGCTGCGGCGTCTCGATCTCCTGAGTCAGATCCGGCCGCGCTTCCAACTGATCGACCTGGCCCGGACGCCCACGGGAATTTCCGGCCGTGATCAACGCGCGGTGATGAAGACCCTCTCCGGCCTGATAAAAATTATGTATCCGCATGGGCAAGTCACAGATGATGAGTTAGAGGAATTACTTCTCCTCTCCTGTGAACTCCGCCAACGGGTGCGCAATCAACTCCATCTCATGGCTCCGGGTGAGTATGATCGGATCAAACTGGGTGTGAGACTTTTGCCCTCGGGCAAGGAAGCAGCTCCTGAACTTCCGGAAGCTGATCGGGTGCAGAGAATAACTTTACCACCCCAAGCCTCCGTGGGTGAAGTTATCGGGCTGGCGGCTTATGAAGATCAGGGGTTTATTCTCTTCTTCGAGATGCAGGCCACCAAAGGGAGTGGCCGCATTGTTCCCCTGGGGTCAATCCAGAAGGTGATGCGGGAGAGCATCGAGGCCGCGGCCCAGTATATCAAAGCAAAGCACGATAAATTCGGGATCACCGCGGAGTGGCGGGAAAATTTTGATGTTGCTGTCCTGGCCACGTTCATGGGTATCCCCAAAGAAGGACCCTCGGCCGGCATCACCATTGTCACCGGCATAGTCTCGGCTCTGAAGGGCATCCCGGTCCGCAACGACGTCGCCCTGACCGGCGAGATCACCATCATGGGCAAGGTGTTGCCTGTGGGCGCCATCCAGCAAAAAATCCGGGCCGCCTTCGAAGCCGGCGTCAAAGAAGTAATCCTCCCCGCCGACAACCTCAAAGAAGCTCAAGCTTTACCTGCCTATATCCTTGACGCTATCAGAATTACCCCGGTGAGGAGTATTGAGGAGGTACTGAATGTGGCGTTGGTAACACAATAATGTTTATTATGCTCCAATCCGGCAAAGGAGTTTACAGAAAATCACTTATTTTTCGGGAGCCACAGTTACCAACTGGATTTCCCGACATTGTCGTAGTCTACACAAGCAGACGAAATGTCAAATTTAATCAATTCCGTTCGGCTTTATCCACTTTCCTGCGTTCCGGATTTGTAGTCATATGTAAGCGTCTTTTTTACTTGCCGCGATAGTATCTTCAATGGGTTAGGTGTCCTCTGGGAGAAATGTTGGCCAAAAACTGTAGGCACACGAATTATAATTTAATTATTGACAATTTATGGTAGTATATGCCATAAAAATAAGCATGTATCTTCACTTTTCTAGAATCATAAAACCCGCATGAATCCTGGACTTTATAATCTCACTACCCTTTAAATATGACTATTCAGCCGAAATGCAGGGGGGAGAGCGTGGCCCAACCGGCCTGATGCCTCCAAGAACCAGAGCTTCCCTGATTTCAGGGAGTAGTTTGCGCCAAACCAGGCTAACTCGTGTAAAAAAAGAGATCAGCATAAATTTTTCTGGTAAAGTCTCTTTGGCCATGGGGGCAGGTTCACACCACCACATCTTATAACCGATTGCCCATAAGATGTTTTCATACTCCTCCCTTCAGGTCCGGACTTGGTGAAAGGGTCAACTAACCATGAGTTATGAGAAACTGCGCATCGTTCAGAATCGTTTTGAAGGGGAACTCCTGGCTGCGGCCTTGGAGCGGTCCGGGGTTGATTTTTTTCTGCGCACTTTTGAAGACACTGCCTATGACGGCCTTTTTGTGGCTCAGGAGGGCTGGGGGGTTATCTGGGTGGCCAGCGAGGACCGCTGGGTGGCGGAGGATATCGTGCAGAAGTTCGACGAAGCCTATACTGGCGGAGGTGAAGGGGAAATGGAGGCTGAATAAAGGAAATCCTTGCTCTGGAACAAGGGAATTGGTAGAATAATTTCACCTTTTGGCTACAAGCAACGGTTCTGGCAGCAAGGGAACACAACCCGCAAGAAGCCTGCTCTCCGGGTAGGCGTTCAGCTATCAGCATTCAGCTTTCAGCAAAAACAATGGGTTAGGCAAACTGATCGAGAAACCAGCGATCTGCCCCCGGGGAATAACTATTTGAATTTAAAGCATCAGCTGACGGCTGTAAGCTGACCGCTGAACGCTTACCTCTCCGGAATGATGCCCGGCCGCTCCGCGGTCGAGCCATTAACCGGGGATTGATCTGACAAAGGAAAGTTCCACATGAAAGCTTTGGCCATTTCCGGGTCGCCCCGGAAAGAGGGGAATACCTGGCAGTTGCTGCACCTGGCCCTGGAGGTGCTGGCCGGGGAAGGTTTTGAGACCGAGTTCATTTCCCTGCACGATAAACAGGTGCATCCCTGCCTTGCCTGCGGGGCCTGTATGCAGAATAAGAACCAGTGCGCCCAGGAAGATGATCTCCAGGCCATTCTTCCCCGGATGCACGGGGCCGACGCCCTTTTGGTAGGCTCGCCGGTGTACTTCGGGTCGGCCACCCCCAACCTCATGGCCCTGTTGGACCGGGCCGGGTACATAGCCCGTTATGGGGACAATTATTTCTACCGCAAGGTTGGAGCCCCCATCGTCGTGGCCCGCCGGGCCGGGGTAAATTTTACCTACGCCCAGCTGTTGTTTTTTTATTCCATCATGGGCATGGTGGTGCCCGGTTCCACCTACTGGCCCATCGCCTACGGCCTCAAACCGGGGGACGTGCAACAGGATGCCGAAGGTTTGGACACCATTAAAACCCTGGCGGGCAATATCGCCTGGGTGACCAAAAAACTGAGGGCTTAACCATGAGTACCATTCTCTATGTCTGCGCCTCCCCCCGGGGGGGGCGCTCCCACTCCCGGGCCGTGGCCGAGGCTTTTTTAGAGGGCTACATCCAGGCGCACCCCGCGGATCAGATCATCACCCTGGATCTGTTCACCCTGGACCTGCCCTCCTTCGACGGCCTGCGGATAAACGCCAAGTATAACATTCTGCACGGACTCTCCCATAATCCCGACGAAAAAGCTGCCTGGAAGGTGGTGGAGGAGTATATCCACGATTTTAAGGCGGCGGACAAATATGTCCTGGCCTCGCCCATGTGGAATTTCGGCATCCCTTACCGGCTGAAGCACTACTTTGACATCATTGTGCAGCCCGGCTACACTTTTTCCTTTTCCCCGGAAACGGGCTACCAGGGTCTGGTTACCGGCAAGCCCATCTTTCTGGCCCTGGCCCGGGGAGGGCAGTACCTCGAAGGCGCCCCGGCCGCGGCCTTTGACTTGCAGCGACCCTACCTGGAACTTATCCTGAAGTTCATCGGCTTCACCGACATCCGGAGTATCGTGGTGGAGCCCACCCTGGCGGCAGGACGGGAGGTGGCCCAAACCCGGCGGCAGGAGGGCATGGCCCGGGCCCGGGAAATGGGGAAGGACTTTTAGCCGCCATTCTTTGCTTGTAGGCGTTCAGCAATCAGCTTTCAGCAAAAACAGTGTGTTAGGGAAACTAAGCGAAGAACCAGTAATCCGCCACCTTAGAATAACTATTTGAATTTAAAGCATTAGCTGACGGCTGCAAGCTGACCGCTGAACGCTTACCTTTGCTTAACCATGGTCCCTTGCCGATTAGACCATTATTCCTGTCTTACGGGGGTGGGCCCCGGACTTCTTTCCCACCTTCCTGCGTCCCCTCATGTCCGTTGGCGAGATATTTATGTTTCCTGGTTAAAATTAATTGTTATAATTAAAATTTGGATTACTGCAGGGCTCTGGCCAGCCAGAGTGGCCGATCGTAATTATCCCGGTTTAGTTCATTGAACAGTTAACTCCCTGTGAAGAATAGCTAATGAAAAGTCTACCAACTATAACGGTCAAAGATGCTTGTAAGAAGGTCATTTTGGTGCAAGGGGGCATGGGCATCGGCGTGTCCCTGTCAGCCCTGGCCCGAGCCGTGGCCAGAAGAGGCGGTATCGGCACTATTTCCAGCGCTGGCCTGGCGGCCATTGTCAGCAAAAGGCTGGGCCGGAGGGTGGATATCCAGGAGGCGGCCGCCATCGAGGTGGCCGACAGCAAGCAGGACGGCGGGTTTATTGCCATCAACATCATGGTGGCCCTGCACACGACCTTTACTGACTCCATTCTGGGGGCCGTGGCCGGGGGCGTGGATGCCATAATCCTGGGAGCCGGTCTGCCCACCACCCTCCCGGAAGCCATCATGGACGCGGATGTGGCCCTCATCCCTATCGTCTCGTCGGTGAAGGCCCTGCGGATCATTTGCAAGCGATGGGGGGAGAGATACCAGCGGCTGCCGGACGCGGTGGTCCTGGAGGGTCCCCTGGCCGGGGGACATCTGGGCTTTTCCTATACCGACTTAAATAAGGAAGATTTTCAACTGGAGCGGCTTTTCGGGCCGGTGAAGGAATTTGCCCAAAAACACGGGGATTTTCCGGTAATAGTGGCCGGCGGGATTTACTACCACGAGGACATCGTCCGCTGGGTCAATGAATTCGGAGCCGACGGCGTCCAGATGGGAACCCGTTTCGCCGCCACCCATGAGAGCGGCGCCTCCCTGGATTTCAAGCAGGCCATCATCGACTGCCGGGAAGAGGACATTATCGTGCCCAAGAAGCCGGGGTCGCCCTGCGGCCTCCCTTTCCGGCTGATCAAAACCTCCCCGGGCTACCAGACGGCCCTGCAAAAAAATCGGCCCCCTAAATGCAACCGGGGCCTAGTACTGCGCAAGGATGAGGCCGGCGACTTCACGGTCTGCCCCGCCAAGGATTCCTACGACAGTTTCTGCATCTGCAATGTGCTCTTCAGCGCCCATGGCCTCATCGATAAAGAAGAACCCATCTATACCATCGGCGGGCGGGGTTACCTGGTGGACCGGATTGTTCCGGTGGATGAATTGATGGATGAGTTAATCGGGTTAAATAGCCATTAGGGCGGCAGTACATCCCTCAGGAGCCTGAGGGCAAGGGGTATATTGCGGCGGTCTTGCCGTACGCGTTCAGCTGTCAGCGGAAACAATAAGTTACCTCAATCTTTGTTGAACTCGCAAAAAGCCCTTGGCACCAATTACTTCGACCCTCTCCCGTCAAGGACCGAGGGGATTAATATGGAAGAGTGAGGCCAGCGAGGATATCTGGATTTTTAGACTATGAAAAGTTTGTCAGAAATTATGGTGGGCAATGCCCACCCTACGTTTTGGCTGCATCTTTGAAATTTGAACCTTGAACTTGAACTTTTCATACCAGATTTGGTTTGTTATGATGGTTGCGGTCAAGCAGGTCGATCCGGCGATGGTCGTTGGCGGTTTGGCTTGGGGTTGCGGGGAGGTTTGTGCTCCGTCAGCTCTTCAGGAAAAATCATAAAATCAGTAATAATGTAATTGACAAATATTTTTTTGTGGTTACCATCTATTTATCTCTTGATTAAGTATCTTTTCAATGGTAGGCTGCTTACATCTGCAACAAAAACACAAAGGAGGAGGAGGTATGAGGTCGAAATTAATGATGGTATTGGTTCTGGCGGTAGCGCTGGGGCTGGTGGCTGGCCCGGCCTTGGCGGGAGACAAATTAATCTGCGTTTCCAGCAAAGGCTTGAAAGGTGAAGTCACCGTGGGTCAATGCTTGGCCAAAGGTGAAGATTTTGCCGTCATCGACAAAACCGGCGTCCCCCGGATTTTGAACAAGGCCGAAATTGAGATACTCAAGAAAACTAACCCTGGTCTTTTGGATATGAAGGCCTTCAGCATCGAATTTATGAAAGATGCCCCGGTTATTGCCCCTCCGGGCGCATCCTAAGAATAAAACTCATTGCCGGCTAAGCAACTTTCTTAAACCTGATAAGCTGCAGCCCCCGGGAATCTCTTCCCGGGGGCTGTTTTCTTTCGCAGGCGGCCAGGAGATGATAGGCCAGGACCGTGATGAACAGGTGGCCTTCCAGGCGGCGGTCCAGGCGGTGATACACCGGTCTGAGGTCCGGTTCGCTCTTGAGGTCCCGGAAGGCCTCCTCAACCTGGGTGAGCATAATATAAAGGGACCAGAGTTCCTCATCGTTCAGGTCCTGGCGGTTGGAACGTAAATAATAGGACCCGGAAAAGGTGGCCCGGAGTTTGTCCGGCTCGGTAATCTCCCAGGTGAGGCGGTGTACCTGGCCCTGGAACTGCTGCACCTGGATATCATAGCAACGGGCCACCGTCTGGCCCAGACGGCCGTCTGCCGTTCGCTGGCAGGCTGGAGCAACCGCCCGATGATGAGCAGGGCCGCCTGCTGGATCTGGGAAGGGCTGAAGTCCAACTCTTCCAGAAGCAGGGGGAAACCCAGGTCCCCAAAGGCCTTCAGGGCCACGGCCTCGCCTCCCAGGGTGCGGCATTCCCCGGTGCTGAGGGTGGCCAGGTCCACCGTTTCCCATTCGGGTTCGGCGGTCTGGTCCGTGGCCG
>VGSX01000187.1 GCA_016874895.1 Deltaproteobacteria bacterium | reverse complement strand
ATCAGGCGGCAGGTCTTCATCGCCCGGTTCAGCTGTGGCAGCCAGGTCACCCAATCCCATGGCGTCCGCGGGCGGCAGGGTGGCCAACTGCTGGTCGCCATTGAACCAGATATCCCCGAAGGTGACAGGCACCTCCTGCTTCTCCAGCACCTCCAGGACTCCTTCGATATGGTCGTTGTCATAGTGGGTGATAACCAAAAGGTCGATAAAGAGTGAGTCTTGGCCCCGCGCCGCCAGAGCGGCCCGGAGGCGCTGGGTCAGCCTGGCCGCGGTGGCCTTCTCGCCGCCGTCGATGAGGACTATATGGGTGTTCCCGGGCTCGCCGTATTCCAACCACAGACAATCGCCGCAGCCGGCCGGCAGCATCTCTAATCTAAACATAGTTATCCTCCCAATACCCAGTCGGCGTCGCCGAAACCCACCAGTCCCAGAACACCGGGATAGCCTTGAGTGAAAAGTTGCCGACGGAGGTCCCGGAGGAGCTCACCGAAGGCCGTCTCCTGGCCGCCGGCCAGGCGCTGCTGCAGCAATTCCAAGGACTTGCGAACCAGCGGCAGGGCGTCGATACCCCGGATGGTGGACAGGGTGGCCAGGATAACATCGGCCCCGGCTAGACGAAAGCGCTCGTGGTAGGGGGCGAAATCCTCGGTGACGGCAGCGGTGGAGCAGCCGATGAGCAGCAAGAGCTGGACCCTGGCCGGCTCGCCGACGATAGCGGCATTGATCAGATGCTTGGGCAACAGTTGGCCCTCGCCGATTTCCAAGACGGGAGTGGTGCTGATTCCCAAGTCGTCGGGTTTTTCATCCGTATGTACGATTAACACCAGCAGGTTTGGGTTCTTCTTGACCTTTTCTTTCCACTCCTGCCAGGATGACGCCCGGGAAGAGGAAACGCTGAGAGTGCCGAGGGTGGCAGCCAACTGCTGGTATTCCTCGGTTTTGGCCTCCGGGGTGGGACAGAAGGCAAAGGCCCGGCTGCTGGCGGCATAGAGGATGGATTGGATAGTCCCAAAGGGCTGCCGGCTGGGTACCGGGAATAATCTGGATTCTCTGAATTTTTCGGGCGCTGCAGTCGCTGTCGCCACCGGAGGGCTGTGCCGTTCGATAATTTTGGTAAATCCCCAGAAATGGAAAGGGCAGAGGTGGTTCTCCGAGTCGGCATGGGGGCACGTTTGAAGCGGTTCACTCCTGTCGGAGGCTGCCCCGGCGGGCAGGAGGTGCCGGCAGGAGTGGCAAGAGCCGACCTCTTTTCCCAGAAAAATGGGGCAGACTTCGGCCCCATCCTGGGGAGGCGGTCCGGAATAGACATATTCCAGGGGGAAAAAAGCGGTTCCCCGGCAGATTAGCTGCAAACGGCTGGCCGCCATGATCTCTTTACCCAGTTTTTCCCGCAGGGCTTCGAAGAGCAGGCAGCCGTTGCTGGCCAGACCATAGAGAATAGGCTGCAGGGTAGGCTGCTCCTGGAGCGGTCGGCTGTAATCCCATTTGGCGGCGGCCCGGTTCAGGATGGCTCGAATTTTTTCCAGGCTCTCCTTGAGGTTACCCAGATAAATTTCTTCGGCGGCACCATCTCTATTGATGGTGAGCCGCAGGTGACCACCCAGGTCGTCCGCGGCCATGAGGGCGACGTCGAACTGGCGCCGTTCGGCCAGGTCGTCGAGACGAGGGTGGACCGCGGCTTCGGCGGCCACTGTAATCCCCGGGCCGGCATCAGTCTCGAGGGTTACCGGCGCCTTGAGGCTGGCGGTCTGGACGATACGGTTGGCGTGAATAATGGCCAGGCGCCCTTCGACTTCTTTGAGGCCCGGCTGGGGCCGGACAGCGAAGAGGGCCCGGGTGCTGTCCCCGGCCAAGGGCAAAACGATGTCTTCACTGGCCAGCGATACAAGTGGCTTGTTGGGCACGGCCGGCTCCGGGACGGCCAACAGACTGTCCAGGAGGTGGAACAACCGGTGGGCGTCACTCGCCGGGATATGGGGAAAGACAAGATTCAAGGCCTGGATGGCCTCATGCTTCCCCACGGCCACGGCGGCCCCCCCGGCGAGCTCAAGCTGGACCGTTACGCCTACCGGGCCGGCGCTGAAATCCAGCTGGCCCTCGGGGAACGGCGGGTCTGGCCGGGGTTTGACGTCCGGCCCGATATGTACGGCGAGCAGGCTGGGACGGTCCGGGGCCAGACCCCGGGCCGGATCCGGACCGGTATCCTGCCGCCAGGCGTAGGCCTGAATATGTCGGAGACGGCGCTCTACCTCCAGGGCCTCCTTGCCCGCAGCCATGGCATCGGCCGCGGGCTTGCCGTCATTCGTTTCGGAGTCGAAGGGTCTTTCCCGGACCATGTCGCCCAAAGGGGTCGGGGGGTGGGCCGACTGCTGCTGCTGTTGCTGTTGTTGCTGCTGCTGTTGTTGCTGTTGTTGCTGTTGTTGCGGTTCACTTGAGGGTGCCTCGGAAATCGAAAAGGACAGATCCCCAAAATCTTCTGGCCCGGTTTTTTTCAGGGACCTGGTCTTAGGCGGCTCATAGGTATGAGAGGGCTTGGCCTCTTTGCCCGCACCCAGGCCTCTGGTGGGCCTCTCCTCCCTGGGGCGAGGCAGCGGTGGTGGCGGCGCCTGCCGCAATAATGCCTGCTTCCGGTCCAACTGCCGGGCCACGCCCAGGATACGCAGTTGATCCAGGGATTGGGGGTCGCCGAGAATGACCGGCGGCGGCATCCCCCCATGACGGCACGCTCTCCAAAGAGCGGCATGCACCGGCAGATCATGGGAGAGTTCTTCCATGATCATATAATACAAACTTGCGGGGTAAAAGGCTGCTCCCACGAGGCCCACGCCAGCAGCCCCCAGCCTGGACCGTAACCTGGCCTGCGGGGTGTCAGGAGCCAAACTCCAGAGCACCGGATCATCCAGGCAGACGACAAAGCTGGCCCGGAGGCGCAGTTTGGGCTCTTCAGCCAAGGCGGCCGCCACTCCCGGCGGTAAGAGCAAGAGATCGCAGTCGTCCCGGACCTCGCCTACGAACCTCAGCAGACCTAACTCTTCGAGCCAGCTGCTGGTATTACTCTTCAGGGAGTCTAAGAGCAGGCGGCCCTCAACCCCCACCGGCACCCCGACGTGCAGGGGCCAATGCCAGAGGGTCCGGCACTGCCAGGGTCTAACCTCTGCCGGCACCAGGACAACCGCTTCACAGCCAGCATCGTGGGTTCCGAGCCAGGACATCAGGTTTTCCAGGTCGAAGAGGTCCAGGCGCTGCTGCCAGCCCTCCGAGACCGCCAGCCGGGGCCGTTTTCTCGGGTGATGGTTTCTCCCCAGAACCAGATCCCATCCAGAGGCCAGGGCCTGGGCGTCCTGATGGATGGTCTGACGCCAGCTTTTTTCGGTGGCCCCGGTGATATTATAGGCCCCACGCCAAAGAGCTGTGCGTTCGCCGACCTGGATTTCTTCTTGTAAAGCTTCCAGGATTACTTCCGGATCGGAACTGGCCCGGTGCTGCCGGGTGCCGGTGGCCTCCAGAACGCCCAAAGCCGCCAGGGCCCAGCCGTAGTCCCGATCCGACAAGCCGATCCCCCAGTCGCCGACAATATTCTTGATCATGGCTTTCTCCCCATCGGTCAGGTTCCGGGTAAAATTTTTCAGCTCAGGGCGTATTCCGGGCAGGGCCAGGCCGGAGCAGGTGGCGGGCCGGTCAGCACCTCCTTGCCGAAGCTGCGCATGGCCGCGTCGGTCAGGGCATAGCCCCAATTTATCAGGTGTCCTTGTTCATCGCCAGTAAACTTGTTGAGTCTGGTGCGGATGTTATCTAATTGCCGCGTCAGGTCGTTATCCGTCGTCAATGTATCCGAAAGACCGTAATTGGCGATTTTGGTGCTTATGCCCCAGTAGGCGCCACCCCCGGGACCCTTTTTCTTATAATCCTCCACCAGCCTACGTAACCGCAGGGCCCGGGTCTGCTCGGTGAGGATGTCCCGCACCCGGCCCAGCTGGCCCACCGGATCGGTGGCCGGCCGGGCCTCGACCTCCAGAGGGGCGCCGGCGTTACTCACTAAAACCGTCTGGCAGCGGTCCCAGATGGCCTCCAGCCCCAGGTTGTCATAGATGCCGCCATCGGCCAGATAGAGTCGATCCTTGAAGTTGCGGCGATCATGCAGGTAGGTGCCTTCCATGGGCTGCCAGACGGAAACATCCTTGAAATTAAAGATCACCGGGGAGAATACCGGCGGGAAAGCGCTGGAAGCAGCCACCACCTTGGCCAGGGAAAAGTTGGGTTTATCTATCCGGCCGACTTTATAATCGGCCAGATAGTTGCGGCCGATGCGAACGCTGGCGCCGGACTGCAAGTTGGTGGCATAAAACACAAAGCGCGGGGTTTTGCCCGCAGCGGGCTCCGGCAACTGCTGCAGAGTCCAGCCGCTATAAAGATACTTGTCATACGCCTTAGTCAACTCGTCCGGCATAGAGCTGAAGGGCGATAAGAGGCCGGTCAGGCCGGCCGAGAGATCGATGGTGCGGCCACAAAAATCTCTCAGGGGGAGGACGATTTTTTCCTGGAAATTCACCGCCACCATTCCCTGGGGCCGTGCTTCCCAGGTGAGTTCAGGCCAGTGTCGAGCCATTAATCCGGAAAGTATTGATCCCCCGGAGACACTGGTGATTATGTCCAATTGGCGCAACAGGCCGAGTTCATTAAGCCGCAAGAGGCTGCCTGAATGAAACAGGCTGGCGCGAAAGCCGCCTCCGGACAGGGCCAGACCGTTTATGAGTTTTTGGGATTCAGTCATGGTTTGTTCTCCTGGTGCTTAATATAATGAATAGCATCTGCCTTAACCTCAAGAATTCACCAAAATTTTTTGGGTCTGCCCTCCTTCCCCAACCTGGTGGCCGATGCCATATCCAGAGTTTCAGTGCTGTATACTATTATTCATAAGTTAATAAAATTACTTTATCAAATTTTAAACAGATATCTATATCAAATTTTTGGCGGGGCACAATCAGGCAAAAAAAGAATGCGACGACCTGATTGAGGATTTTTTACTCATGGCAGTTCCTCATAGGCCTGTGGCCCACCCGAAAAGGATGAAAAGATTGCATAGATTTCTGATTCTTGGCGGGCACGGTGGCCCGCCCCACCAGCATAATGGTTGGGGTTCCAAACTTTTCGGAGGAACTGTTATGAAAAGTTGAGAACTTAAACCTGCGTTTCGGACGGGTAGGCACGCACTGAGCTATAATTAGAGTAATTTTGTTTAGTTAGGTGGTGGTCAAAAAATAGGCGTGTGCCTACATCTCAGTAGTAGCGGGAGTAATACTTAAAACCGGTTTAGGCATTGAAATCTCTAGGGATTTAAGCGTCGAGAGAAGATTTTTCGAGGGTTCATGGCGCTGAAAGAATTGAAATTGCGGGGTCTGAAATTCGGTGACCTGGAGAGCGCTCAGGTCGTCTTTGATCCGCGCCCAGGGGAGCTGGCACTGCCGTTCTGCGGTCGATGATTCAATCAACTGTTCACTTTCATTAACCATACCATCCAAGCCTTGCACCCCTTCCGCATGACGCTTGCAGATTTTCCGTCATCTCACGATTCAGGTTTCCCTTTCGGTAGGGGATTCGTTGTCCCAGGAGCTTCATACCGAGTTGTTACCATCTCCGCATGTCCTGGTAGGCTACACCCGACGGAACGGGTGGTTTTATCCTTCTTTTTGGAGTTAAACCAATTAGTTAAGTGACTTCACGTCGCACCTTATTATAGGGGACTTTTCCCCGCCGGAGTTGCCGCCGCCTGTGGCCGGAAACCCGATATCCTTGCCTTCCAGGCTTCCTCGGTAATTTTATAAAAACCCAAGGGAAAGATTTGACAACTATAGATCCTTGATTTATAGTTTATAGTGTTAGGGGGGGCGTGCGGATTTTCAAAACAAAGTGGTTCGTGCGCTTTGCGCGGGATGAACGGATCAGCGATGACAGCCTGCGCCAAGCAATCGAGCGGGCAGAGAGCGGGATCGTGGACGCCGATTTGGGCGGAGGCGTTATCAAACAACGGGTGGCGAGGGCAGGGCAGGGGCGCTCACGAGGCTACAGGATGCTAATTGCCTACCGCGCCGGAGATCGAGCGGTGTTCCTGTACGGCTTTGCGAAAAAGGAACGTGAGAACATCGGGGACAATGAACTGGCAACGCTAAGAGAAATTGCGACGGCATGGTTTGAGCCGGATGACGAAAGCCTTGAGAACGCAATTTTAGAGGGAACTTTGCAGGAGGCAACATGACGACAAGACGCAAAAAGACGACCCGGCTGACGCAAGCATTGCTTGAGACAGCTAATGACATGCATAAGGCGGGCATTCTGACCGATGAGGCTTATGGGAAAATCACGATGCGTCATCTTAGGACAGAGGACAAAGACGGGAGCGAGCCTTTAACCGGCGAAGACATCCGGGCCATGCGTGAACGGGCGCAAATGAGCCAAGCAGTATTTGCACATTACCTAAACGTGTCGGTCGGCTATGTATCGCAGTTGGAACGGGGCACAAAACGTCCTACCGGAGCGGCGCTGGTGCTTTTGAAAGTAATCAAACGCAAGGGGATCGAGGCAATCCTTGAATAAAGAGCCCGAGTTGAAAGCCCGCGGCTGCCGGTTTAGTATTCCTCCGGCAAAAGGAACGTGATGGCCGACTTAACAAAAATTATTCTTGCTTGCGATGAATCAGGCGCTAAGGGATACGCCGACAAGGACGAGGCCTATCCCGGAGAGGTAGGAGTATTCGCTGGCATCCTCATTCCCGAAGAATGTTTGGCGGAGATAACGCCAATATTTCAGGAAATCTATGCCCGATACAGGCCAGCCAGCGGCAAGCTCCACATTGCCGATCTTCCGAATAGTTCGAAGGAAGCACTTCGACGAGACGTTTATAACTCAAAAACGACGGGTAATCCTTTGATTAGCCTGACATGCTAATGTTCAGAAGGTATAAATCAACCTTTCGGACAAAATCACTGAGGCTATCGGATGAACACAAAGCATAGCTTGCTTAAATAATTGGATAAAAATGACTAATCATTTTTATAGTTATTATATATAGTTAGAGATCACCCTTTCTC
>VGSX01000186.1 GCA_016874895.1 Deltaproteobacteria bacterium | reverse complement strand
CGAGGCCATTTCCGCCGGCGGTCCCATGGGCACGGCCGCGGCCACCGCCGCGGCCGTATAGGTCCGCAAGGACTTGACTACGCCCCGTCCGTGGGGGTGGAGCCGGTTGGTGAGGATAATCAGGAAGGTTTGGGAGTTGGGATCCATCCAGATGGACGTGCCGGTGTAACCGGTGTGGCCGAAGGAGCCCCTCGGAAAGGACAGGGTGAAGGGCTTGCTGAAGGGGGAGAGCATATCCCAGCCCAGGGCTCGGATAGTGTTGGCACCCCGCAGGCGATGAGGTTTGATCATTGCCGCCACGGCCTTGGGGCTCAGGATTTTGCCACCCTGAAAACTGCCGTTATTGAGCAGCATCTGGCAGAAAATGGCCAGATCCTCCGCGGTGGCAAAAACCCCGGCGTTACCGGCAACGCCCCCCAGACGGTGGGCGGTGGGATCATGGACCTCACCCCAGCGCAGGTCCGTGGGGGCAATCAGGTCTTTTGACGCCCTTGGCCGGAACCCGGTATGCCACATACCCAGAGGTTTAAAAATCTTCTGGGCGCAATAGACGTCCAGGTTCTCCCCGGAGACCCGGCGGACGACTTCTCCCAGGGCGATAAAGTTGGCATCGCTGTAACGGTAGCCGTGGCCCGGGGGATAGACCGGCGAGTCAGCCACGATGGCCCCCATTCCGCCGTCGTAGCCCAGCCAGGAAGCTCTGGAATTCAAATCGGCCCGCAGGCCCGAACTGTGGGTTAACAGCTGCCGCAGGGTAATGCCTCCCTTGCCGTTGGCGCCGAAGGCCGGCCAATAAGCGGCCACGGGTTTGTCCAGGTTGAGGCGTCCGGCATCGGCCAGCTGCATGATGGCCGTGGTGGTGGCCACCACCTTGGTTAAGGAGGCGATATCGAAAACCGTCTCAGGGGTCATGGGCAGCACCTGGGGGATAACAGCCCGCTGGCCGAAGGCTTGCAGGTAAATAATTCTCCCCTGATGGCCCACTAAAACCACGGCTCCGGGGACTCCCCCGGCAGCCAGCTGGGACGGAATAATACCGTTGAGGCGATTCAAACGGGGGTCGGCGGCGTAGGGCAGCCCTTTGGGCTCCACCGCGGGTTCAACCTCAGGGACCGAAGGCGCGGTGACCACCGGGGGAGGGGAGGGGGGAGGGGGGGCAGTTTTACAGGCCGGGAAGGAAAGGATAAGGGCAAGAACGGCCAGAAAGGCCGCAAGCCGGGTTCTCAGGCGGAAGTCGGGAAACCTCATGGTTTGTCCTAAAAAGTTCAAAGTTCAAGGTTCAAGGTTTGAATCAGTAAAGGGCGGAAAAGCGAAACGCCTCCCGCCGTTGGTTCTGCCGAACCCATTATAGCCCTTATTATTTTGAAAAACCAGAGAAATTCAAGCTTAAAGAATAACTGCGAAATTCCGCCGCCAGCCCTGGGAAAGACTCCCGCAGAGGTTCAGACTATGTTACCCTGAACATCCCATCGGAGAAGCAGTCCCCGTGCCTGGCCGAAGGAAATATTTTCATTACCGGGGGTGGCCGAATCCCCCAGTTGGCAATCCTGGAAAGATAGGGTAAAATTTAGAAAAAATGAAATCGGAAGAACGCCATGTCGTCCCGCCCCGTGCCCCCGCCGAATATTGATCTGAGCAGGTTGCGCCACAGTTATTTTTCCCTCATCGCCTCGCCGGAGGTGAACCGCCTGCTGGAGGATATCACCACCTGCACCCTGAAGCCGGAGGACAAGGCGCCTGATGGCTGGGACAATGAGCCCCCCAAAGGTGGAGTGGAACTGTTTCCCTATCTCGCCGTGCAGACCCGGCGGCACCAGTTAACAATCAGCGGCGCCCTGTTCCCCAACCAGGAGGACCAGGTCACCGGGATGCTCTACCATATCATCAGATTGCGGCTGGGTGAGGAAACGCATTATTTCAGGCTTAGCACTTCCCAAGCCTCGTATCTGCTGTCGCCTTTTCATTGCCGTTTTGTCAGCAGCATCTTCGGATTATCGTGGTTTTATGCCCTGGCCATCAGCGCCGGGACGGTGGCCGAGGATTTTCTGGCCTTTGCCCCTTATTCATTGGAAGAACAGGTCATTGCCCGCTATCTGCAAAGCCTCATTTGGATTCCCTGTGCCACGGTGAAATTAGACGCCCAGGATACGCCTTATATCGGAAGCCGATTGTACACCCCGGCGGATATGAAACGCTGTCAGATTCCCGGCAGCCGGGCGGAAGAATCCATCATCCGGGGTTGGCGGCTTTTTAAGCGCCTGCTTTACCATTCCATTGAGGGTGAGCGGATTTTCACCGGTTTTGCCTTCCTGCCGCCCCACAAATCCCTGGAGGAACAACGGCAGCGCTGGTCGAACCTCCTTTTATATCACAAGTCCGACCAGGTGCAGCTCAACGAAGGCATTGAGGCCATCAAGCAGTTACTCCTCAACGCCGATGGCCGCACCACCTTCCTGACAGTACATAAGGACCGCATTGTGGGTGTCCTGCACCTCACCGAGGGGGCCCAGCGCCAGTTGACCACCAGCCGTTCCTGGCGTGATTCTTTGTACCTGGCTACCATATCCTGGCGGGGCCGCTTTAATTTCTGGCTGGCCCTGAAGGGCCGCCGGAGAGCCCGGATTCCCCTTTCTTTGCTGGAATACCGGCACGGGCGGATTCAAATTCCCCTGTTTCAGGATGTCTTCTGGCAGGAAGTGGAGCGGCAACTGCGCAGCATCTGCCCGGATTGCTGCTACCCGGAGGTTTTACAGCAGTTCCGGCAGCTTCTGCGAGGTCTGCGCGCCCAGGGCCGAGGCGGCATTCTCCTGGTAGGCCTGAGTGCCAGCAAACTCCAGGAACCCTATGTCCCCATTGAGAACGAGGTACGCCTGGCCCAGCCCACGCCCCTGCAGCCGCAATGGGGCGCCATTCTCCTGGGGTTGGCCAAGTCCGATGGCGCCCTCATCTTTAATGAACGGCTGGAAGCCACGCATTTCCGGGCCAGACTGAAGGCCACCGGTTTGCAGCTCCCCCCCCTGGCCGCAGACGAACTGGGCAGCGGCACCCGCCACCAGGCCACCCGGGAATTTTCCGCCTACTACCCGGACGTTCTGGGCGTCTGCATCTCCACCGACGGGCCGGTGTCTCTCTACCGCACCGGCAGATTGATCAGCCGGCTTTATTGAAAAACAGGCGCAACCTTCTTAGAGCTGCCACACCTGCCGGGGGCTCCGGGTGAGCCACTCTACCCCGTCCGGGGTGATCCGGCCGGTGTCCTCAAAACCGATCATGCCGATGCCGGGCAGGAAGAATTTCGGCTCAAAGGCGATGACCATCTCCGCAGCCAGGGGATAGGGAAACTTCGCGGCAATTATCGGGAATTCATCCAGCTCCAGTCCCACTCCGTGGCCCACATAGAGCACCCGGTCCTGGCCGAAGCCCATAAATTGATCCTGCCGCCCTGCAGCTTTCACTTCTTCCAGAAGCAGGTGGTACAGGTCTCCCGGCATGACTCCCGGTCGGGCCTCCTGTTCGTATAGAGTGAACAGTTTTTCCACCAGGGTCAGGGCTTCCCAGGCCGGATCGGGCAAATCGCCGACGACATAGAGGCGGGTCTCATCTGCGATATAGCCGTTGACGCAGGCCGCCAGGTCAACACTGATGGGCTCGCCCGGCGCTAAAAGTTTGGTCCCGGCCCCCTGGGGAAAGCCGTGGCTGAAGCCGGTGCCGCCGCTGGGAGTATCCACATAGGCAGCCTGATTGCCGGACGCCCCGGACAAGACATGGCCGAAAAACATCTCCAGGTTCCAGCCCCGGGTACGTACCAGCCCCTGATGGCCCTTGAGCCGGAGGCGGTATTCCAGTACGGCGGCCAGCTCCAGTTCGCTCACGCCGGCCTCGATAACTTCGACGGCGCTCACCAGGACCTCATCCAAAATATGCGCGGCTCTCTTGATCTGGCTGATTTCAAAAGGGCTTTTGATCATGCGTAGCCGGCGGATGAGGGGGGACAGGTCGAGGATGGGGCGCTGCGGATATAACTGCTCCCGGAAGCGACGATAAAGGGCAGCTGGCATGACATCCAGCTCCATGCCGAGGGCGCCGTCATGCCCCAGCCCCACTTGACCCAGGATGGCGGGAATTTCCTTGATATCCTTAAAAAAAGCCGCTGGAAAGGGAAGTTCTTGTTCCTGCAGCCGGTGTTGGGGCCGGCGCACCAACAGCAGGGGCTCGCCCAGCGGCCCCAGGGCCAGGAAGCCGTCCACGATGATGCCGCCATAATAATACAAATCCGCGGCCTGGCGGATCAGGGCCAGCTCAATCCCGGCCTCGGCCAGGAGTTCCTGCAAGTATCTCTGGCGGCTTACAATTTCTTCCTCTGGGGCCGGTATCATAAGTCCTCCCAAAAAAACAGGGAAAAGGGATCAAGGGAGCGGAATCTATCCGGCCCCCAAGATTTTATTCCCGAAAGGTTATGACCAGGAGGTCCGTGGCGCCCTGGGCCCCCAGGACCAGGACCTTTTCGATATCCGCGGTGCGGCTGGGGCCGGTGATCCAACTCACCAGCCCCGAGGGTTCCCGGGCGGTCAGCTCCAAGGCCACAGTCATGGTCAAAAAGGCGTGATCCTCCGGAATCACCACGATCTGCCGGCAGGGGCACAGGCTCAACCACCAACCCACCTGGGAGTGGTCGCTAAGCAGCAACGACCCGGTTTCGGGAACTGCCCCCAAGCCGACTATCACTACGGTATCCTGCTTGGCGGGCATCCCGGCCCAGTTTTCTACCTTAGAAACCACCTGCGTCTTTTTATCCGGATAATCCGATAGGAACGCCGCAGCTGCCCGCAACCAGGGGTGATCCTCCAGGATCAGGAAGGCCCCGGCTTCCCTGGCCAGGGTTTGAGCCAGGTGTTCCACACCCCGCACCTGGGCCAGGCGGGCGTGGCAGTCAGCCAATCTCAGGCGCAACAGTTCCGCCAAGTGTGGGGTTGTTTTTTTCATCATTTCATCAGCTGGCTGAACTGTTACATTTTCTGCATAATCGCAGCTTATTCCCGACTCTATCACTGTATTTTACCACAGGGTTAATTATGATAGGGATGGCCAGCCTTAATCGTCGCCACCCGGTATAATTGTTCCAGCAGGATCAACCGGCTCAGTTCATGGGTGAAGGTCAGGCGCGACAGGGAAAGACGATGATCGGCCATCTTGAGGACCGACGCCGCCAGCCCCAGGTGGCCGCCGATGATAAAAACCACCGGGGTGTGGGCTTCCTGCTCCATTCCAGCCAGCCAGCCGGCCAGCTCCTCCGAAGTAAATTCCCTGCCTCCGGCTTCCAGGACAACTATCCGGCCCGGTTTAGGGAACCGGTCCAATAACCTCTCGGCCTCTTTCTCTTTGATCTGCTCCGGCGGCAGTCCTTTCCGGGGTTTTTCCTCCCGCACCGTCACCAGGGCCACCTGGTGATAAAACTGCAGCCGTTTCCGGTAGAAGTCCATGCCTTCCTGGATAAAGGCCGAGCGGGTTTTCCCCACCATCATAATAATAAGCTGCATGATCGCCCTCACCGGAAACCGGCTGTTTTAATCCAGGCGGCACCGTTCCACAACATTCTCATTCCCAGGAAATAATGCCTCACATTAATCAGCTAAACATCATACAGTCGATCTAACCTGACGACCTCTTTAACCCCTTGAACCTTAAATGATGATCTGACAGGTGTCAGCCATGATCTGGGTGCGTAATTTCTGGGCCGCTTCCAGCTCGGCTTCCTGGGCGTAACTGAACCATTTGATGATTACGGAGGTATCCAGTACCATGGTCATCCCCCTGGCTCCCGCCATTTCCGCACCTCCGCCACCCCATCCCAGTCTCCGGCCTTTTGGCGCAGCAGTTCCTGGGTTTCAATGGCCTTTTGCCGCCTCGCACGCCGCTGTTCTTCCTCCCGTTGCCGCTGATAGGTGCTGATGAGCAATTCCGCAGCTTCCCGCAATAGTTCGCTCCGGCTTTTGTGGTGTTCCCGAGCCATGGCATCCAACGCGGCTACGAGATCATCTGACATGATGGCATTAATCCGCATTTTTATACATCCTCAAATTACATAATTAATTGGACAATAGTTACATATCTGCCATATGTCAAGAACAACCCTGCCAACCGATGGCCGGAACCCGATTGTTCCTTTCTCAGCAGAGACATTTTTATACCTTGCCCTCCTGCAACAGTAAAAACCGTCCCTGGCTGTTGGCGATGAGGCGGTTATCCGACTGCCGGACGATCTCGCCCCGGGCCTTCAGGCGGCTGCCCTTGGCTTCCGTCAGATGCCCCCGCACCAGAACGGGTTCGCCGGGCGCCAGAGGTTGGCGGAACTGCACCTCCAGACCCAGGGTGAGACCCGGCCCGGCAAAATGCCAGACCGCATGCATCATGATCTCGTCCAGGAGGGTGGCCAGGATGCCACCGTGGATGACTTCCTGCCAGCCCTGATATTCCCTGGGCAGAACGAGGAGGGATTCCGCAGTCTCGCTTTCTTCCAGATAATGCACCTGCATACCGATGCCCTTGGGGTTGCGGCTGCCGCAGGCGAAGCAATAATCATCAAAGGTCGGGATAGCCATAGGATTTCCGCAACCGGCTCCAGATGTACCGACAGCGTCCGCCCGGCCGGTTATTTTGATTGTTTTCTCAGATATTTTGTAATAAAAGATTAACTATTATAGTAAGCTCAAATAGGAATTTCAATATCTGGGTTGTTTTCAGGCCATGGCTGGCACAGCCGCCTTAAAAGCATAAACCAAACCTCATAAAGGAAAACAAGTTATGAGACTCACTCGCCTCTGGACCGAAAAAACACCGACTGTTTCGTTTGAATTGTTTCCCGCCCGCACCCCGGAGGGAGCGGCCAAACTGGAACGGGTCATTGATCAATTATACTTTCTGGAGCCTGATTTTGTGGGCATAACCTTCGGGGCCGGGGGATCCACCCGGGAAGGCTCCCGCCAGTTGGTGGACAAACTGAAAAATGACAAAGAGATGGAGGTTGTGGCCTATTTCGCCGGCTACGGCCTGCCCCCGGACTACATTGAATCCATCCTGGAGGATTAC